>JAFQLT010000018.1 GCA_017396545.1 Bacteroidaceae bacterium
CGCCAGGTACCTCAAAGAGTCGTCAGGGAAACCTAACGGCTCTTCGTTGTTTTAAGCGTACACGGCACAAAGGAAGATATTTCGCTTCAAATTTCCCTATTTACTTTTTTTTCACTACTTTTGTGATATATATACGCATTTATTGTATGAAAAGAATTGTTCTTATTTGTTGCCTACTCACACTCGTACTCGTTTCGGCATATAACTTCTATCATGGAAAAGTTGCAACAGTTATTTAACCAACATACCGGCTCGGTAGCCGATACATGCTATCAGCTCACTCCTGCCGGTTCGCCCCGCCGATACTATCGGCTTGTGGCTGGCGACAGCTCCCTGATAGGTGCTGTGGGTACTTCGCCCCGCGAGAACAGGGCGTTTGCAGCCATCGCCCGCCAGATGCGTGGGCAGGGGCTTCCCGCTCCCGAGATCTATGCCGTGAGTGACGACGGCATGCGCTACCTGCAGGAAGACTTGGGCGACACCTCGCTCTTCGGCCTGCTCATGGAGGCGCAGAAGCGCGGTGGGTACGACGAGGCGGTGATTGCCCTGCTGCGCAGCGTAGTGCGCCTGCTTCCCGATGTACAGTGGCGTACGGCCGAGGGGTTCGACTTCTCGGTGTGCTACCCCTCGCCCGAGCTCAATCGACGTGGCATACAGTGGGACCTCCACTACTTCAAGTACTGCTTCCTCAAGGCTACAGGCATGGAGTTCGAGGAGGAGCGTCTCGAGGATGACTTTGACCACCTGGCCACGGTATTGCTCAAGGATAGCGACCAGGTGTTCATGTACCGTGACTTTCAGTCGCGCAATGTGATGATACGCGACGGGCAACCCTGGTTCATCGACTTCCAGGGTGGCCGGCGCGGCCCCGTGGAGTACGACCTCGTGTCTTTCCTATGGCAGGCCCGTGCGCGCTTCAGCCCCGCGCTGCGCCGCGAGCTGATAGGCGAGTACCTGCGCTCGGCCAGCCGCTACCGCCCGTTCGATGAGGAGGACTTCAACCGGCGCCTCCAGTACTTCGTGCTCTTCCGCACCCTGCAGGTACTCGGTACCTACGGCTACCGAGGCTATTTCGAGCACAAGGCCCACTTCGTGCAGAGCATCCCAATGGCCATCGACAACCTGCGCAGCCTGCTTGCCGAGAACGAGTTTGCCGACATGCCCTACCTCACCGCCCTGCTGCGCGAGATGACCGCACTACCCCTGTTTGTGCCCTATAAGGAGGAGACGGGGCTGACCGTGCGCGTCACCAGCTTCTCCTACAAGAAGGGTATCCCCGACGACCTCAGCGGCAACGGGGGCGGCTTCGTCTTCGACTGCCGCGCCATACACAACCCCGGACGGTACGACGAGTACAAGCAGCTCACCGGACGCGACGAGCCCGTCATAGCCTTCCTCGACAAGGAGGAGCCCATGCAGGAGTTTCTCGCCCACGTATACGGTATCGTCGACTACTCCGTGGAGAAATACCTCTCACGCGGCTTCACCCACCTGATGGTGTCGTTCGGCTGTACGGGCGGACAGCACCGCTCGGTGTACAGTGCCGAACATCTCGCAGCTCATCTGCGCGACAAGTACGGCGTGAAAGTGGTGCTTGAGCACCGCGAACAAAATAAATTGAAAATTGAAAGTTGAAAACTATCTACACAAATGTATCATGTCATGCTGTGTGAAATGAAGCATTCTGCACAGGGACAATAGTAAATTGTAAATCGTCAAATTGTAAATAAAGCTCATGATACTTATCGCCGACAGCGGTTCTACCAAGACCGATTGGTGCCTCTGCAACAAGAGCACCGTACTACAGAATACACAGACACAGGGCATCAACCCCTACCACCAGACCGAGGCAGCCATCGAACAGGTGCTCCGCGAAGAGCTGTTGCCCCAACTCGAAGCTCGAAGCTCATGCCCCAAAGTGATCTTCTACGGTGCCGGCTGTGCCAACGAAACGGCCTGCAGACGCATCAAGGAGGCCATACACAAAGTGTTGGGCATCACGGATGCCACCATCCACAGCGACCTTCTGGGTGCTGCCCGCGCCCTCTGCGGACACGAGGAGGGTATCGCCTGCGTGCTCGGAACGGGGTCTAACTCCTGTCTGTATAATGGTAAGGAGATCATCGCCAACACCCCACCCTTGGGCTACATCCTCGGCGACGAGGGCAGCAGTGCCGTGCTGGGGCGGCGTCTGGTAGGCGACTGTCTCAAGAACCAGCTTCCCGAGACCGTACGCGACGAGTTTCTCACCGAGTATGGCCTCACACAAGAGATCATATTGGAAAAGGTATACCGCCAGCCCCTGGCCAATCGGTTCCTGGCCAGCCTCACCCCCTTCCTATCGAAGCACAAGGAGGTGCCCGAAGTACACAAGCTCCTCGTGGAGAGCTTCGTGGACTTCTTCGTGCGCAATGTCAAGCAATACCGTCGCCCGTGGCTTCCCATCCACTTCGTAGGCTCCATCGCCAACGCCTTCTCTGCCGAGCTCAAGGAGGCCGCCGAGAGTCTCGGCATGGAGCTGGGCACCATCATGCAGAGCCCCATGAAGGGACTGATCAAGTACCATACGGAAGAGCAGCAATAGAACAACAGGAAAGGATGGCCCATTTGACCATCCTTTCCATTGATCACGGAGTGTCTATCAATACCACTCCGCCACTTCTCTTTTGTTATTCCCAAAGGTTTCCCCTACGGCCTACAGTCTCCAAGCCTCCAGCTCGGCCCGTGCACGCAGGTAGTCGCGCTCGGCACCGAGGCTACGGTCGAGGTAGTCGTAGTAGAGCTCTATGCCCTGCAGGTACTCGAGCACGGAGATGAGCCCTTCGTCCATGGCGCGCTGCAGCAGCGCACTGTTGTTGGCTTCATCGAGCGCACGGCGATAGCGCATGGCGGTTTGCTGCAACCCCTTGACACGGGTAAACTCCTGCTCATACGCGCTGCGCAGGCGCAGTGCCACATCGGCCTGATTGGCCTCGGCAGCTTCGAGGGCGGTGCGGGCCGTACGCACACTGTTCTTATTGGCCCAGAGCGGGATGCTCATGCCTATGGCTACACCTTGCGAGCGGCTGCCTATGGTGTGGCGCTCATTGATGTAGGTGGCCGAGAGCGAGGGCAGATACATGGACTTGGCAAGGGCGAGCTCGCTGCTACGGGCCTCACACAGCTGGCGGGCCCCGGCCAACTGGGGCAGATGGGCCTCGGCCTCGGCATACCAGGAAGAGAAGTCTAGATTGTCTAGAGACTTTAGATTTTCTATAGCATCTAGAGATTCTAGATTATCTAGAGAAACACCGCCATTGAGTGCCGTGAGGCGAGCGATGAGCACGCTGCGCTCCATCTCGATGCGTGCTTCCTCGGCTTCGAGGGCCGAAAGGCTCAGGAGCACGTTGTTGTAGGAGAGGGCATCCGTGTCGCCATTGTCAAACCGTACACGCTCGGCCTCGACCACGCGGCGTGCATGGCCAAGACGGCGGTCGAGCTCGGCAGCCAGGGCGTTGTAGTAGGCAAGGTCTACGAGGGTGAGCTGCGCATCGAGCAGTATCTCCATGCGCGCCATGCGGTACTCTTCGTCGATGACCCTGTTCTGTCGGCGCGCCACACGCTTGCGCTGCCCCGTCACCGTGGCGAGGTCGATGCGCTGGCTCACGGTAAACTCGGTGAGCTTGCCCGTCTCGTCGGCCCCCTCCCACACATGCTTGTAGCCCACCTCGGGGTCGGCAAGGGTGATGCCCGTACGGTTTTCCAACTTGCGTGCCTCGGCATCGGTGCGCAGGGCAATGAGGGTGGTGTTGTTCTTCTCTATCGAATCGAGAACCTCTGAAAATTGAAAGTTGAAAGTTGAAAATTGAAAATTATCATCCTGACTGTTGACAGTCAATGCTGTGCTTATTGCCACAAGGGCTATGATTATACGGAAATGCTTCATAATTCAAAATTCATAATTATTTTGACTCCTTCTTTGCCACCAGCATATACATGACCGGTACGATGAACCCGTTGAGAAGGGTCGACGTAGCCAGTCCGCCAAGGATAACCTTTGCCATAGGGCTCTGTATCTCGTTGCCGGGAAGGTCGCCGCCAAAGGCAAGCGGTATGAGTGCCAGGGCTGTGGTCAGGGCAGTCATGAGGATGGGGTTCAGGCGGTCGGCAGAGCCGTGCATGATGCTCTCTATGAGCGGATGCCCCTCGGCAGTAAGGTCATTGTAACGCTCCACAAGGAGCATGCCGTTGCGTGTGGCAATGCCAAACAGCGAGATGAAGCCTATGATGGCAGGTATACTCATCTCGCCTCCTGTAGCCCACAGCACCAGTACGCCGCCGACAAGCGCAAGCGGCAGATTGATCAGGATGACGGCCGACTGGGCGAGGCTACGGAACTGGTTGTATAACAATAGGTATACCACCATGATGGCAAAGAGCGAAGTGAGCAGGAGGGTGCGCGAGGCAGCCTCCTCGTTCTCGAACTGCCCGCCATACTCTACATGGTAATCCTCGGGCAGCTCTACCTGCTCTTCCACGATGCGGCGTATGTCGTTGACCACGCCACGGAGGTCGCGCCCGGCCACGTTGGCCGACACCACCACCTTGCGCTGCACATTTTCGCGGTTGATGGTGTTGGGGCCTGTCGATGACACCACATCGGCAATCTGCCCCAAGGTTATCTTCGTGCCCTTGGCATCTACGATCATGCGGCTGATGTCCTCGGCTGTGGCCCGACTGTCGTCGCCCACCTTGAGCGTAAGGTCGAACACGCGGCGACCCTCGTAAACCTGCGACACAGGCTCGCCGGCAAGCAGCACGCTCACCATATCGGCAAACTCGGGCATCGACACGCCATACTGCGCCATCACCTCACGGCGGGGGATGATCTTCAGCTGCGGGCGTTCTACCTGCTGCTCTACATTGAGGTCGGCAATACCCTCGACACCCTCTACGGCTGCCTTTATGCGATTGCCTATCTGATACATGTGGTTGAGGTCGGTACCGAACACCTTGATGGCAATGCTGGCCCGGGTACCCGAGAGCATGGCATCGATACGATGACTGATGGGAGCACCCACCTCGATGTTGGTACCGGGCAGCGTGCCCAGCTTGTCGCGCACCTCGGCCACCAGCTCGGCCTTGGAGCGGTCTTTCAGGACGAAGGGAGCCTCTATCTCCGACACGTTGACCCCGAGCGCATGTTCGTCGAGTTCGGCACGGCCGGTCTTGCGCCCTACGGTCTGTATCTCGGGGATGGTGAGCAACAGCTCCTCGGCACGGCGCCCTATACGGTCGGACTCCTCCAGGGAGATACCCGGCAGTGTAGCCACGTTGATGGTAAACGACCCCTCATTGAAGGGCGGGAGGAACGAACGGCCCAACCCGAAGAATGCTACCAAGGCTACCACAAACAGCGCCACGGCACCACACAGCACCACCTTGCTGTGATGCAGGGTCCAGGCAAGAGCACGGGTATAGTGCTTCTTGAGCCAACGGGTCACGGGAGGCTCCTTTTCAATTTTCAATTCACCTTTCCCGCCACGCGAGGAAGATAAAAGATAGCTACACAGCACCGGCGTCAGTGTAAGTGCCACCAAGGTAGAGGCACACAAGGCCACGATAAAGGCTATACCCAAGGGGGCCAACATGCGCCCCTCCATGCCTGTAAGGAAGAACAGGGGCACGAAGGTGGCTACGATGATGAGCGTAGAGTTGAGGATGGGCATGCGCACCTCCTTGGAGGCTTCGTACACGACTGTGAGCACAGGCCGTTGCTGGCCCGGAGGCAGCGCGCGATTCTCACGCAGACGCTTATACACATTCTCTACATCGACGATGGCATCATCGACGAGCGAACCGATGGCTATGGCAAGTCCGCCCAAGCTCATGGTATTGATCGTGAGCCCCAAGGCATTGAGCGCAAGGATAGCAGCTACAAACGCCAAGGGAATGGTGACAAGCGAGATGACGGTAGTACGCACATTCATCAAGAACACGAAGAGCACGATGACCACGAAGATGGCCCCCTCGACGAGCGAGCGCTTCACATTGTCTATGGAGCTGTTGATGAAGCGCTCCTGACGATACACATCGGTAGTGAGCACCACATCGGAGGGCAGCTCGCGACGGATCTCTTCGAGCGTAGCATCCAGCTTGTCGGTGAGCTCGAGCGTACTGGTATTGGGTTGCTTGGTCACGGTGAGGATAACGGCCGGCTCGGTACGCAGCGAAGCCGTACCGAACTTGGGGCGATGGTCGCCCACCCTAACCTCGGCGATATCGGAAAGCCTAATCGGCTTCCCTATTTCTGAACTATTGATTGTCAATTGTCCATTATCAATTGTCCATTGCTTAACTACCGTCATCCCTATCTCCTCCACGCTATTGGTCGACAGCATACCTCGTATGATGTACTCGTTGCCATACTCATACAGCGTACCGCCCGTAGCATTCTGGTTCATGCCACGCGTAGCCTCCAATACCTCGGAGAGCGACACGCCGTAGTGCATCATCTTCTCCGGACTGAGCAGTATCTGATACTCCTTCACCTCGCCACCCAATACGGCTACCTGCGCCACACCACCTGTGGCGAGCAGGCGTGGGCGGATGGTCCAGTCGGCCAAGGTGCGGAGGTCCTGGAGAGAAGTTTTTTCTAATTGAGAATTGCTTTTCCCTTCGGCCAGCGAACTTCGTTTGACAATTGACAATTGAGAATTATTGCCATCCGGATGGTTCTCATCTTCTTCGTGAGTTCCTGTACTATTAATTTTCAATTCATCATCCACCGTCAGGGCCACGAACAGCACCTCACCCAGAATGGACGACTGCGGGCCAAGCGTCGGCGTACCCACATGCTGTGGCAAGGCATCCATCACAGTAGCAATCTTCTCCGACACAATCTGACGGGCACGATAGATATCCGTACCCCAATCAAACTCAACCCAAACAATAGAGAACCCCGTGGTAGACGATGAGCGTACGCGACGCACATCGGTAGCACCATTCACCGCAGTCTCAATGGGGAAGGTCACTAATCGCTCCACCTCCTCGGGAGCCATACCCTTGGCCTCCGTCATCACCGTCACGGTAGGTGCGTTGAGGTCGGGAAACACATCCACGTCCATTGTCGTGGCCGTATACGTACCGGCTACCAGCAGCAGCGCCGAAGCCACCAGTACCAGCAGACGGTTGTTGAGCGAAAAACGTATGATCTTGTTAAACATAAGGCCTCCTCCCTCTAATGACTGTGTCCGTGCGGTATCGCAGTGGTCATCGAAGCCAGCTTCACCTGATAGGCACCTTGCGTGACTACCTGTTCGCCATGATGGAGCCCATGCAGGATCTCTACCCGCTCACCATTGCGGCGACCGGGATGTACCTCACGCTTCATATACTCCTCGGCACAGACCTTCACATATACATAATAGAGCCCCTGCTCCTCCATGAGTGCACTCAGGGGAACCGACACGACACCCTCTTCGGGCTGTGTGAGCAGATAGACCTCGGCATATGCCCCGGCAATGAGGTCGCCCACATTATCCATCTCGAAGGTGACAGGTATGAACGCCCCTACCGAAGCACGCCCATAGGCCAAGAGGCGCCCATTCAGTTCGTCGGTCTTGTACAGACGGTTGGTATAGGTGGGAGTGAAGTGCGCCTTGCTCACCTTGTGCAATTGGGCGAAGTCACGTTCGGGCACCTCAGCCACGAGCTGCAAGCGGCGTGTCTGGGTCACCACAACCACCGGCTGCCCCACCTCGACATAGCTGCCATTGGGCACGAGCAGTTGCTTCAGATACCCGGTGATGGGCGACGAGAGCGACGCACCCTTCTCGGTCATACCCTCGGCCTGGCCCTCATAGGTCGTCTTGGCCGTCTCGTAGCGCAGGCGTATCTGCTCAAACTCCTTGGCCGACACAATCTTGTCGTCCACCAGACGCTTTGCACGCTCATACTCAGCCTTTGCCGTCTCATACGCCAGCTTAGCCTTCAGCAAAGGGTCACCATCCTGCAGTTTCTTCGCCGAGATACCGGCAAATGCCCTACCCTCAACCATGGGTTGCCCCTCAGCGATAGAGGGCTGCGTATAGTAGAGTACACCGGCCGAAGTAGCTACTACAACCGCCTCGTCAGCCACAGGAGCCTGCAAGTGGCCGGCAGTCTTGATGACACCATAGAAGGGAGTATCCACCACCTCCTCAACTTGCAATCCGGCAGCCTCGGCCTGATGCTTGCTGAACGCAATACCCTCACCATGTATGTGCTCATGATGCGCTGTCTCATGCTTGTGGTCTGTGTGGTCATGTGCATGACTCTCCGACTCATGGCTATGCCCCGTGTGGCCGTGGGCATGGTCGTCATGACTATGGTCATGCTCATGGTCGTGTTCATGGTCGTGGCTATGCGTAGCATGCTTCTCATGCTCGTGCACATGGTCATGCTCGTGTGTCTGCCTGCCTCCACAGGCCGCAAAGAGCGATGCCGCAAAGAGGCAAACCAGAGATTGGATGTGTCTTTTCATATACGATTCTTTTTTTTTATTATAGTCCTTTGGGATGACAAAGATATAGAAACATTCTTGCAACTGAGTTGCAAAGAATGTACGGAACAAACACTCAAGGAAAACAACTCGCCTTGCCTATACAGCGAACAATGAACTTCCGTACGTGTTTCCCCTGATATATGAGGGTAAACATCAAGGGACTTGCACGATGGGTAGGTATACTCCTGCTGACGATGCTGCTGACACCCACGGCAGTGTTGCTCATGCTATATACCACAGCCATACAGGACGTAGCTTCACAGTGGGCAGTGGCCTGGATAGCCAAACAAACAGGTACAACCATACAGATGGAGAGCCTACGCTTACGGTATCCCCTGAAGATAGAGATGAGAGGGCTGCGCGCAGGGACAATGCTTAGCATAGACCGATTCAGTACAAACATACGCCTGCACGCCCTGCTGCAAGGAGTGATAAAGGCCGACCACATCAGCGCAGAAGGTATCAGCTACCACACCGACACACTGACGGCAACGGTACCGGCCGACATCACGGCACAGCAGTTCAACGCCATCAACATCTTATACAATTGGCGTGAACGGGATGGACACATACAACACATACTCCTCGCTGATGGCTACATCAAGCTGCAAAGAGATACACAACGCCAACCAAAGGACAGCAAACCTACCAAGCTGCCTCTATCGATAAGCATAGCAAATACACAATTGAGACAGATTGGGGCAAGTTATACCGACAGGCAAATGTCAATGCAGAGTATTATCGGAAAGATTGCACTACACGACATCGCTGTTGACACGACCATCAACGTTGAGCTCAGAAGGGCGGAGATTATGGACGGATCATTCACCCTGAAGCAGAAAGACAGAGAGACTTGGGGACTAACGGAACTGAACGCCCAAGCCGATTCATTACGCTACTCCCCGACAGCCATTGCAGGAAAGCTCACCCAACTGACCTTCAAGGAGTCGCATGGCATACGATTACACAAGGGAAGAATGGCATTTACATGGCATGATGGAGCCATTGCCCTACCCTATTTCGACTTACACACCGGTCATTCCACATTCAACGGACATTTGCACACATGGAGCCACAGCACTGGACTGCAGACAGTCAGCGGCAAAGCTAATGCCAAGATTGGATATTACGATGTACGGCTCCTGGCCAAGCAGGCAGATGGAATGACGGAAGCATTGACTACCCTATATCCGCCCGCACCGCTCAGCGCATCCATCGCACTGAACGGTACGATGGAACATCTGCAACTGACCCAATGCAACCTGTCGCTACCCACCGCCTTCGACATCAATATGAGCGGAGCGGTGCACAATATCACCTACCCTCGGCTTCGTCAGGCAGAATGCCGCATAGAAGCACAGACATACGACCTCAGCTTCCTCACTGCACTGGCCGACAGCGTTACCAAGAAACGCCTCACCATCCCGAACGACATGACGTGTCAGGGCGAGTTGCACTATGCACCCGACACGCTGCATGCCCATTGTATCCTCAACATAGACAAAGGAACAGTTATCCTGGATGCAGGCTACCGGCCTACAGGAGAGGATTATACCCTACATGTGCAGACCGATTCGCTCGACATAAAACACATCGTACCCTATAGCAAAGCAGGGGAAGTTACCCTACAAGCCCACTTGCAGGGGAGCGGAATCGACTATACACACGACGAGAGCGCCACATACGGCACACTGCTGCTCCACAGCTTGCAATGGGGTGAGCAGACCTTCTCCAACGCTTCGGCACAAATAGCAGTCACAAACGAACATTTGCATGCTTGCGCATCATACAGCGACTCACTGATGCAGTGGAGCATGACAACAGCCATAACATACTCCCCTGACACACTCAACGCACGACTCCATGCACGGATCACCGATATGAACCTAAGAGCACTCCATATAGCCGATTCTGACATACGGCCCACATTACAGTGTAGCGCTACACTCCATATAGATACTGCGATGTACTCACTTCACAGTCGATTCAGTGACATCGCACTGAACACAGCTACGCAAAGCATACAGCCACACCCACTCGACCTCTACGCTATACTCACAACTGATACCGCCCGAATAGGCATCCGTTCGGGAGACCTGACGCTCACCGCAGACGCCCACACCGAGAGGCTACCATGGCAACGCCAACAAACCATCGACTTGACGCAAGGAAAATTTACCGACTATTTCACCAATCTGCGCGCCGTGCTGTCGGCTGGAGACGACAATCCCATAAGCAACTACTTGGCCCTAACGGGAATGGAACTACAGAAGATACATGCCACCATAAACGAGCAGAAAGGCAAAGTCACCGGACATATTGCCATAGGCGAAATCATGGCCAAAGGTATCCGCACAGACAGCATCGCTGTTGCGGCACATTATGCCGACGGAACACTTAGTGCATCCTTACATACAGGAGAGGTGGCATGGAGCACACCGCAGATGCAGCTTCAAGGCAAGGCAAGCGCCACATTGGCATGGGGCGGTACATTCAATCCCGATAGTCTGACAGGACTGCTATACCTGTCGTCCATATACTACACCATACCCGCATATAGCCTACAGTTACGCTCTATAGATACGTTGTCGATTCCATTGAAACATGGTGCACTCTCCCTCACTGCCCTTCCCCTCTACGCCACAGGCAAACAACCTCTGCTTATCGATGGACGCATAGCTCTGTTGGGCAATAGCCCAACGGTGCAGTTGCACCTCACGGCACGCGACACCAACCTTCTACAAGCAGATGCCACACGCACCTCTTTGCTCTACGGAAAGACACTGATGAGTGGCAGCATCGCACTGAACGGTCCGTTCGATGCACTGTCCATAACCGGCAACCTGCGATTACGTCCCGGATCGTCCATACATTATATTTATAAGGATGCCATACTCACGGCAAACAACCAATTAGACAATGTGGTCACCTTCACGAGTCTCAACACAAATGTAGAAACGACAGTTCCACCCAAAAGGAGGTTCACAGCAAACGGGCTCTCCATGAACCTCAACATCGAAATCGACCCCACTGTAGAACTGGAAGTATCGCTCGGTGCGAGCCTGCAAAACTCCGTGACGCTACAGGGAGGAGGCACACTGCACCTGCAATACATCCCTGCCGGAGGACTCCGCCTATCGGGTAAGTATACCATAGAAAGCGGAGAACTCAACATGAACATCCCCCTACTGCACGCCAACCACATGAACATACGCTCAGGAAGCACGGTCATTTGGTCGGGCAATCCCCGTAACCCCCAGCTCGACATCACTGCCGAAGAGCGTATCCGTGCCTCGGTCACCCTTGACAGCAGTCCCCAGTCAGTCCTGTTCACCGCCGGCATGTCACTCACCGACACGGTGGAGAAATTAGGCATACAATTCACCTTGGCCGCTCCCGAGAATGCCTCGATGCAAAACACGCTGGCAGCCCTCTCGTCCGAAGAACGCAGCAAGCTCAGCGTGGCATTGCTGACCACCGGACTATACCTTGGCGAAGGCGGCACGGGCAAACTGATGAATACAGCACTTATGAGTATGCTGCAGTCGCAAATAGACAACATCTCACGAGATGCCTTCCGCACAGTCGACGTGAGCGTAGGCATAGAGCCGCTACCCGACGGAGTGAGCGGTATAAGCACCCGCACCGACTACTCGTTCAGCCTCGCCAAGCGTCTCTGGAATGATCGCATACGCATCATTATCGGAGGCAGTGTCACTACTACGGGCGAGCGCATCGAAAACGATGCTGTCATCGACAACATCAGCATCGAGTGGCGTATCACCCCAATCGGGAACCAGTACCTCCGCTTCTTCTACGACAAGAACTACGAGAGCATCCTCGAAGGAGAGATTCGCGAGACGGGAGTAGGCTATATGTATAGGAGGAGTTTTTAGTTATGAACTTTCATCTTTCCACTTCCAACTTTCATCTTCTTGTCGTGCTTGCAAGTACGGTAATCGTTTCTTGTTCCACTGTTAGCCATCTACCCAAGGACGAACTGCTCTACACCGGTACCAAAAGTGTAGAGATAGAGGATGCACCTCCTTCCCCACTACAGAGCCAGGCCATAAACGAAGCCAAAGTGGCCTTCATGTCTCCCCCAAACAATGCTTTGTTTGGAAGTTCGCGCTACCGTACCCCATTTCCCTTGGGACTATGGGCCTATAATGCATTCGTGGGCGACAGCACCGGACTACGTCATTGGTTGTTCCGCACCTTTGCCGTCCAGCCGATATATATATCTACAGTCAACCCTGCTCTCCGCGCCGATGTAGCCGAAAACACGCTACATAACTACGGTTACTTTGACAGCAATGTAGAATATCGAATAGACACTCTGCACGACGGACGCAAAGCCAAGCTGTCCTATACCCTACGGCTCGGCATACCGTACTACTATGGCAAGGTGGAATATCGTGATTTCTCCCCAACGATGGACAGCATCATACACTCCACCTGGCACCAACGCTTGCTTCGCGAAGGCAATCAACTGAGCTATGCCACACTGAACGGTGAGCGCAACCGGCTCTTCATGCTACTACGCGAACGAGGCTACTATTACTTCCGCCCGGAGATGATCAGCATCCTTGCTGACACCACGGCCATAAAAGGCAAGGCACAGCTGCAAGTGAGCCTTCACTCCGACCTACCGGCTCATGTCACCAAACCGTGGTATATAGGCGACACCTACTTCACAATCAACAATAGACGGAAGCTCCGAGACGAAACCCGATACACGCACGGCAAAGACATCACCTATATCTATCGAGGCCGACACATCCCCATACGCCAATCACTGCTTGCCTCCCGCATTGCCTACCGCCGGGGCGACCTCTACTCACCTACGGCACAAAACGCGACACAACGCGAACTCAACCGCTTGGGCGTATTGGGAGGTGTCAGCATCAATTACATTCCACGCGACAGCACTTACACGACTGATACGCTCGACGTATACATCAACGCTCTCATGGAGCCTCCCTATGAGTTGTCGCTCGAGGCCAACCTCACCGCCAAGAGCAACAACCAGATAGGACCGGGCATCGTAGCCTCGCTATCGCGCAAAAATCTGCTACGTATGGCCGAAATCATCCAGTTGCGCCTGAAAGGCTCTTACGAGTGGCAGACCAACCGCACCCTGCGCCGTGAAGGCAGTGTAGTCAACTCCTTCGAACTCGGTGCTGATCTCTCGCTATCGGTCCCCCAACTGCTCTTCCCTGGGAACTATGACCGTCTCTACCGTCGCCCCGTCTCCACGACAGCCCGCCTCTATACCGACTGGATGCACCGTGGAGGCTACTTCCGTATGCTGGCCTTCGGAGGAAATCTCACCTATGCTTTCTCGTCCTCCGATGTGCTCACCCACAGCATAAGTCCCTTCACCCTTACCTTCAACACGCTGGAGCACACCACCCAGCGATTCGACTCCATCATGACGGCCAACCCAGCCATCGGGCTCTCCTTCCGTAACCAGTTCATCCCCTCGGCCTCCTATACCCTTACGTATGACAACACCGCACTATCGCCCCGCCATCCCTCACGCATCGGCTTGGCGTTCACCTCGGCAGGTGCCATCACCTCACTTATCTATGCCGCCACGACACATCCTCACAGCAAGAGGAGCAAGTCTCTGTTAGGAACTCCCTACGCACAATTCGTCAAGGGAAGTGTCGAAGCCTGCCGCTACTATCACCTTGCCCCACGCCACACGTTAGCCACACGTTTCATAATCGGTGCCGTCTATGCCTACGGCAACAGCACTGTAGCCCCCTTCAGCGAGCAGCTTCATGTAGGAGGAGCCAGCGACCTCCGTGCCTTCCCTCTGCGTGGCATCGGTCCAGGCAGCTACCACTCCACAAAACGCTACGCCTATATAGACCATACGGGCGACCTCAAGCTCGAAGCCAACGTAGAGTGGAGATTCCCCATTACCGGACAGTTCAGCGGAGCGCTCTTCGTCGATGCCGGCAACGTATGGCTCCTGCGCGATGATGCATCCCGCCCGGGAGCGCAGTTCCGTTGGAGGAGCTTCGCACGCGACATTGCCTTGGGAACAGGCCTCGGCCTGCGCTACAACCTCAAGGTGCTGCTCCTACGCTGCGATGTGGGTATACCAATCCACATCCCCTACTCCACCAGCAGACATGGCTACTACAACGTACCTCACTTCGGGCGCGGCCTATGCTTCCATTTCGGCGTAGGGTACCCGTTCTGACAACCGCAACAAGAAGGTATTTCATAATTTTACTTAAAGTATTCGTCTGTATGCGTTCTTTTTTGTACCTTTACAAAATTAAAATGGGTGAATAGGCATAAACGACTGTAAGCCACCCAATAGGCGCATTTAGTGCACCTACAAAACAAGACAACAAAAAAGAACAATATATAATGGACTACAAATGGAACTATCAACCAGCCACAGAGGAGGAGAACGCAGAGGCTGAGAGACTGGCCGAAGATATCGGCATCAGTCCCGTACTGTGTCGTCTACTGCGCAAACGAGGAGTACGCACAGCGGCCGATGCAAAAAAATTCTTCCGTCCCTCGCTGCTCGACCTGCACGATCCCTTCCTTATGAATGGTATGGATGCAGCTGTGAAACGCATCAACAAAGCGCTCGGACGCAAGGAGCGCATACTCGTATATGGCGACTACGATGTGGATGGAACCACAGCAGTAGCGTTGGTATACAGATTCTTGCAACAGTTTACGACCAACATCGCCTACTATATCCCTGACCGTGACAATGATGGATACGGTGTATCGTTCAAGGGGGTAGACTATGCCAAGGAAACGGGTGTGACACTGGTCATCGTACTCGACTGCGGTGTAAAGGCTGTAGACGAAATCGCCTATGCCAAAAGCTTAGGTATTGACTTCATTGTATGTGACCACCATGTACAGGACGAGGTACTACCCCCTGCTGTGGCTATCCTGAACCCCAAGCTTGCAGGATCAAGCTACCCTTATCCTCACCTTTCGGGATGTGGCGTGGGATTCAAACTGATGCAGGCCTTTGCTAAGGACAACGGGATAGAATTTAGTCAACTCATCCCTTATCTCGATCTGGTAGCGGTAAGCATCGCCTCGGACATCGTACCTATCATGGGCGAGAACCGCATACTTGCCTATCACGGACTTCGCCAGATAAACCACAACCCGAGTACTGGCCTAAAGGCCATCATCGAAGTATGCGGACTGAAAGACAAAGAAATAAAGCTCAACGACATCATCTTCAAGATAGGGCCACGCATCAATGCCTCGGGACGCATAGAGACAGGACAGAAAGCGGTAGACCTACTCACTGAAAAAGATTACCGTACGGCATTGGCCATGAGCAACCAGATAAACGAATACAACGAAGCCCGTAAAGACCTTGACAAAAGTATGACCGAGGAGGCCAACCGCATTGTCGACAATCTTGAGGGACTGGCCGACAAACGCAGTATAGTACTCTACAATGAGGACTGGCATCGTGGTGTCATCGGCATCGTGGCATCCCGCCTCACGGAACTATTCTATCGCCCGTCGGTGGTGCTTACCAAAACCAACGACATAGCCACAGGCTCGGCACGCTCGGTATCAGACTTTGATGTATACAAAGCCGTGGAGAGCTGCCGCGACCTGCTCGACAACTTCGGTGGACATCCCTATGCGGCAGGATTATCGCTCAAGGTGGAGAATATTGAGGAATTTGCCCGGCGTTTCGAAGAGTATGTGTCGGAAAACATACAGCCCATGCAGACAGAAGCCAACATATACATCGACGAAGAACTGACGTTTAAGGAAATCAATCACAAGCTGTATAACGACCTGAAACGTTTCGAACCTTTCGGCCCTGACAATCTTAAGCCTGTATTCTGCACAAGGCACGTCTATGATTTTGGCACAAGTCGCGTGGTAGGACGCAATCAAGAACACATCAAGCTGGAGTTGATAGATAGACAGACCGCCGATGTGGTGAGCGGCATCGCCTTCGGACAAAGTTCGCAGGCACGCTACATCAAGTCGAAACAGGCTTTCGCCATCTGCTATACGATAGAGGAGAATACACACAAGCGAGGCGAGGTGCAACTCTTCATCGAAAGCATAAGACCAAACACACAGGGAGAGTGAACTACGCTGAAATTCTTCGCGAATACTTCGGCTACGACTCGTTCCGTAGCATTCAGGAGGAAATCATCCGCAGCATAGGTAGCGGACGCGACACCCTTGGACTCATGCCCACGGGAGGTGGCAAAAGCATAACTTTTCAGGTACCTGCATTAGCTATGCCGGGCGTATGCATCGTAGTCACTCCGCTCATTGCCCTGATGAAAGACCAAGTAAACAAACTGCGCGAACGGGGTATCAAGGCTACAGCCATCTACTCGGGCATGAGCCGCGACAGAATAATGGCAGCGCTGGATAACTGCATCCTCGGCGACTATAAATTCCTTTATGTATCGCCCGAACGTCTCTCTTCTGAAATCTTCCTCAACAAACTGCGCCGCATGGAAGTGAGCTTCATCACCGTAGACGAGAGCCACTGCATATCGCAGTGGGGCTACGACTTCCGCCCCTCATACCTCGCCATTGCCAATATACGCAAACGATTGCCAGACATACCTGTCCTCGCCCTAACAGCTACTGCCACTCCTGAAGTAGTAAAGGATATACAACAAAAGTTGGGATTCCGTGCCGAGAATGTATTCCGCATGAGTTTCGAACGAAAGAATCTCAACTACATCGTGCGACCCACCGATAACAAGGATGCCGAGATGTTGCATATACTGAGCCATGTGGAAGGTTCTGCCATAGTATATGTGCGCAACCGGGACAAAACCCGTGAGATAGCCAAAATGCTTGTAGAGCATGGTGTCAGTGCGTCGTTCTACCACGCAGGACTCGATACTCACGACAAGGATAAGCGACAATTGCAATGGACCCAAGGCATACTTCGCGTCATCGTCGCCACCAACGCCTTTGGAATGGGAATTGACAAATCTGATGTACGCCTTGTCATCCACTACGAGATGCCAGACTCTTTAGAAGCCTACTATCAGGAAGCTGGACGTGCCGGACGCGATAGACTCACCGCATACGCCGTACTGCTCTACTCGCCTGACGACAAACGCAAGCTATCACGCCGCATCAGCGACAACTTCCCCGACAAAGAGTTTATATGCAATGTATACGAACGCTTGGGATACTACTATCAGATGGCCGTGGGCGATGGACTCGGCTGTCACTATGACTTTGACCTAAACATGTTTTGTCGCGCCTACCACCTTCCCCTCATACAGACTGAGAGTGCTCTTCGCCTCCTTGCAGGAGCAGGGTACATACACTACGAGGAGGAAGAAGAGCATACCTCACGCCTGCGCTTCATTGTGCAACGCGACGAGCTGTACTGTCGTTACGACATCAGCGACACATCGGATCAGGTTATCCGCACTTTACTCCGTCTCTATAGTGGTGTGTTCAGTGACTACGTATTCATTGACGAGAAATACATCTGCGACATGAGCGGTATTGCCCTTGAATCACTCTATGAATCGTTGCTCGGGCTGAATCGTGCACGCGTGATACATTATATACCGCGTCGCACCTGTCCCTCGGTTACCTTTGCACAGAAACGAATCGACATATCCCGAGTCATCATTCCCCCATCCGTATACGAGGAACGTAAGGAAAAGTATGCCCTACGCATAGAAGCCATGAAAGAGTATGTACTCTCCGACAGACAGTGTCGCAGCCGGATGCTGCTACGCTACTTCGGTGAATGGGATGCCTTACCTTGCCAACAATGCGACAACTGCCGTGCACAGCGTAGTGCACCACTTCCAGAAACTGCCTATCATGCCTACCTCGACATGGTAGCCAACCTCCTTAGTGATGGCAAGGCACACCCTGTAGAGGAACTCTATACTTTGCAAATCCCTCTGGAGCACTTACGCCTATTTCTCACGCGCATCGTAAACGAAGAAGCATTTATGCTATA
Organism: Bacteroidaceae bacterium; assembly: GCA_017396545.1. Lineage (GTDB taxonomy): Bacteria > Bacteroidota > Bacteroidia > Bacteroidales > Bacteroidaceae > UBA1189. The sequence continues at coordinate 18,510 of JAFQLT010000018.1, forward strand.
TGATGGAATGATTGCTCAAAAACATCTTAGCGAATCATGTAAAAGAAATTAGATTGGGATGTAGAAAAATACACCTAAACTTGCTTTTTCGTTCGCCATACACTAATTTTGTCACTGATATGACAACAGAAAATGAAAAACTGGCGTTGCAAGAACGCATCATCGAAGCACTGAAAACAGTGTACGACCCTGAGATCCCTGTCAACATATATGACCTGGGACTAATCTACCGTATCGAACTAATGGACGACGGGCGTGCTGAGGTAGACATGACACTCACCGCCCCCAACTGCCCTGCGGCGGACTTCATAATGGAAGATGTACGCATGCGCGTAGAGGGCATCACGGGCATCACATCGGCAACCATCAACCTCGTGTTCGAGCCCGAGTGGGACAAGGACATGATGAGCGAGGAGGCCAAATTAGAGTTGGGATTTATGTAAAAGCGCAATTCTGAATTTTGAATTATGAATTCTAAAAAACAAAGCGCCCAAGCCGCTATAAGCCCTCGCTATAGGCTACACAATTCATAATTGAGAATTCAGCATTCAGAATTAACAATCATGGTTTACTTCATCTCCGACGCACACCTGGGCAGCCGCGCACTCACCTCGATGCGTACCCGCGAGAGGCGGCTGGTAAACTTTCTCGACAAGATAAAGGAGAAAGCCACAGCAGTGTATATGCTGGGCGACATGTTTGACTTCTGGTTTGAATACCGCAACGTGGTGCCCAAGGGCTACACGCGCTTCCTCGGCAAGGTGAGCGAGCTCACCGACCGTGGTGTAGAGGTACACTTCTTCATCGGCAACCACGACATCTGGTGCAAGGACTACCTCACCGAGGAGTGCGGCGCAATCATGCACTACGAGCCCATGACGGTGGATCTTGGCGGCAAGCTCTTCTATCTCGCCCACGGCGACGGGCTGGGCGACCCCGACCGTAAGTTTCGCTTCCTGCGCGGCATGTTCCACAACCCCATACTGCAATGGCTCTTTGCCGGCATACATCCCCGCTGGAGCGTACACTTCGGCCTTGAATGGGCCAAGCACAGCCGGCTCAAGCATGAGCGCGAGGGAGCACCCCGCTACATGGGCGAGCAAAACGAGCCCCTCATCCTCTACTCCAAAGAGTATCTGAAGCAGCACCCCGACATCAACTTCTTCATCTACGGCCACCGCCACATAGAGCTCGACCTGATGCTCTCGCGCGACACACGCCTGCTCATCCTCGGCGAGTGGACCGACCTCTGCACCTATGCCGTGTTCGACGGCGAGCAACTGCGAATGGAGAACTTCATCGAAGGAGAGACAACTGTTTAAGAGAAGAGAGAAGAGGGAAAAGGGAAGAGATGACTCACAACTCACGACTCATAACTAAAAAAAACGCATAACCAATGAAACGCATCTTATCTATCCTGCTGATTGGTGCCGCCACACTCGGCCTCACAGCACAAGAGAACGACAGCAAAGAGATTATCAAGAAGGGCTGGAACTTCGGTCCCCTGCCCGTAGTGGGCTGGGACAGCGACCTCGGCTTCCAGTACGGCGCCTGTGTCGACATCTTCAACTACGGCGACGGCACCAACTACCCCTCCTACAACTACAAGGTGAACCTCGAGGCCTCCACCTACACGGGCGGCTCATCGCTCCTCCGCTGCTACGGCGATTTCAAGACCCTCATCCCCGACGGCAAGCTCTTCTTCGACTGCACCTACTTTAACGCCAAGAAGTTCGACTTCTACGGCTTCAACGGCTACGCATCGCCCTTCTTTACCCCCGACGTATTGGGCGTGGCCGAGGGTGAGAAATCCGAGTTCTACTGGATGCGCCGCAACCAGTTCCGCCTCGTCACCAGCGTGCAGCGCCGTATCACGGGCAACCTCCACTGGGCAGCAGGCTTCGGCTACTACAATATCCTGACCGACAATGTCAACCTCGAAGGCTACAATGGGCAGCATACTCTCTACCAGCTCTACCGTGATGCAGGCCTCATCCGTGATAACGAGGCCAACGGCGGCAACGTGCTCCAGTTCAAGGCAGGCCTCATCTACGACACCCGTGACCACGACAGCGACCCCACCCGCGGATTCAACGTCGAAGCTACCCTCGTAGGTGCTCCCGACATCATCGACCGTGAAGGCTACAGCAACCTCGGCTTCACCTTTATCGGCTGCCAATATGTGCCCGTCTATAAAGACCGCCTCACCTTCGCCTACCGCCTCGGTGTACAAGCCAAGCTCGCCGGTGAAATCCCCTACTACTTCATTAACAACATCAACAGCCTCTTCTTCCGCAAGGTATACACTGAAGGCTTAGGCGGCAACGCCTCGGTACGCGGTATCAACCGCAACGGCGTGGTAGGCGACGGCATGGCATGGCTCAACACCGAGTTCCGCTGGCGCATCGTCAACTTCCGCTTCATCAACCAGAACTTCCACATCGCCCTCAACCCCTTCTTCGACATGGGACAGGTGATACAGCCCTACCGTATCGAAGAGCAGAAGGCCGCCTACAATGCCCTGGGAGGGAAGTACAACAAGTACAACCCCTTCTACACCGGCAACGAAGAGACCCTCCACATGACCGCAGGCTGCGGCTTGAAGATCGTGATGAACCGCAACTTCGTCATCTCCTTCGAGATGGCCCGCGCCTTTGACAACCGCGACGGGCAGAAACTCTGGAACAACATTGGCTTCAATTATCTGTTCTAAGACTTAGAAGACAACAGGCAACGGACAACAGACACAGACCGTTGTCAGTTGTCCGTTGTCAGAAAAAGCCATGCGATACCTCTACATCCTTCTCGGCACCTTCAGTTTAGTAATGGGCATCATCGGGATATTCCTCCCTGTGCTGCCCACCACGCCATTGTTGTTGCTCACCGCCTTCTGCTACTACCGAGGCTCTGAGCGCATGTACAACTGGCTGATGAGCCATCCCCGCTTAGGCACATATATAAGAAACCTCCGGGAGCACAGAGTCATTCCCCGGAAGGTCAAAGCCTACATCCTTACCTTGTTGTGGGCATCACTACTCTTCTGCGCCTACATCCTCCACCCCATCTGGCTCAAATGCCTGATGATAGCCATTGCCATCGGCGTGACGTGGCACATACTCTCCTACAAATCAGAGTAAGGAACAAAAATCAAGGCGCGGACTTGCCCAATGGCATGGCCCGCGTCTTTAATCATAAGCCGTCAATCGTTTATCTCAATATGTAAAAAAAGTAATAATATAGATGTCGTCCAAAACGTAAGAGCACGATTAAAAGCGAGTGTTTCTCCTATATAGGAGTTTACCCAAATCAGCTGACCAGCTGACCTTGTGGGCGTAAACTATACATAATCAACAAATTGACGCGGACAACCTCGGTTGACCAGGTTGACCGCGAGATGGCCTTGGCGTGTACGATTTTACAAGCGAATAGCGTGCCATACGGTCAGCATAGGACAGCATAGGTCAGCCGAGGGTGTCCTCGTCAAGCGACTATGAATCAGAGCATTCGGGAGTACACGGTCAGCCGGTCAACTGATTTCGGGAAACCTATAATAATGTGGGTCAAAAACGGGTAAGCCCAATAGTTTTAGTGGCTATACCCATCAAGGAAATCGGGTATACCCTCGCGGAGCAAAGGATATACCCGATTTTCTATGAGATACTTGCAAGAAGTTGCTTCCACAGGTATGGTAGCGCATTTCGCACCTCAACCTTTTTTCAGTACACCTCAGAGTCCTCTCAGTCCAGACGGCTCTGAACTCCAGTCCAGACAAAGGTGAACTCCAGTTCAGAGCCGTCTGAACTGGAGTTTGAACAGAGAGACTATTCACGTCAGCGCTTGGCGAGCGTCACTACGGTAGTGCCGGCAGCATCGATGAGATAGAGGTTGTCACCCTCGACCTTGAAGTCTACCACCTGACCAAGGGCAGGGAGCAGGGCATCCTCGACAGTCATGTCGGCACACATCATGCGGGTGCTGCCCATAGCAGAGAACATGGGTACCTCGGGATTCACCTCAGCAGGCAGCGCTCCTGTCAGCTGGTTGCATCCGGTACAACCATAGACCAACTGCCCGGCAATATCGAAACCCATGAAGGCATCCACAGAGTCGGGGACTACCATCTCACCGACCGAGACTACACTCCACTCACCGTCAAGCATATCAAATGCCTTTTTCCTTGTACAGCTTACCATTACACCTACAGCCATCAAAGCTATGAACAGATTAGTTACTTTTCGCATTTTCTTATTTTTATCAGATTAAACTACCTTGTTCTCTCTACCCTATGCGAAGATACGAACCATTTCTACCATAAATAGGGCATTGTCGTTCTACTTACCATGCAAAACCTATACCAAAGGAGTGGCGAGTAGTTCCAAGAAGGTTGGCAACATCACTCTGTTGGCCTATCCAATATCTGTACTGGAACTTGTAGTTGACTGCAATACGCCAATACTTGAGGACAATGCCTGCCTCTGGAGCCACGGCATGATACCAATGAACATCCTGGGCGAGGGGACCAAACTTGGGCGTTGCCGGCGTTCCTTCCTCCCCCTCTACGACAGGCTTCTCCATAGAGAACCCTCCACCGACATAACTGAACGGAGTGAAAAAGGCGAAGACATAGGAACGGAAGACAGGGATAGTCCATCCGGCACTTACACTTGCTACATAATCCAGTCTTGGGGTATCGTCCTCAAAAATCGTATTCGTATTGGACAGTAAATCTATAGCCTGCCTATTGAATCCCAACGAGAAATATCCCCCGTTAGAGTTCGGCTTACACCCTGCAGAGGTGAAGGAGATTGGTGTGTCTTCTGTAATCTGGTAGAAGAGCGTGCGTGTCTTGTTCTTTTTCTTATAGGTGAGCTTTTCTATCTCATGGAGTTTTGCTTCGGCCTCTGCTATACGGGGATTGCGCATATACACAGCGTTCTCATATACCTCTTTTGCCTTGTCATAATAACCATCTTCCATATACAACTCTCCATTGAGCATATCGGCATTGCAACGGACAACGTAGGCTTGCTGCATGCTGTAAAGCCTATCATTCAGCAGCTTGTTTTCAGAATTCTCACGCATCATCTTTAACAAATACTCGCGAGCCAAGTAATAATCCTCATTGACCTCAGCCGAATCGACAATCTGTGCCCAATGTATAAGACTGTCGCATTGGGCAATATGCCTGTCTATCTCGTTTCTTTTCGTCGTATACTCGGGACATTGCTGTGCCATACGGTATTGGTCCAAAGCATGGCTATACATGCCCTGATTAAACAGTTCGAGTCCCTTGTCTGCCCTTGTGTAGAAGGGGCTACGCAAAGAAGAATAGGGATCAGAAACGATAAACTCTTTCCTTTCCTTCTGCTTCAAATCGAGAGGCAAATAGTACTTGTCGTACCCCGGAGCGATAATTGCCAACTTGCGTCCACGGTAAGAGGTACCCGCAGAACGGGTCAGAAACACAATACTATAAATCTTCTCCGTACCCTCTTGTTCACGAGTGAGGTTCAGTTCTTTGTCCGAATTAGACTTGAACTCGAGCTCGAAATCCTCAGAACAACGGATGACAACCAAAGCCTCATACCGATCCTGACAAGGATATACGCTCAACTCAGGAGTAACATCCTTGACCTCCAACTTCTTATACCTTGAATCTCCATTTTCCTGTTGTTGGGCATATAATCCACAGGCAGCACACAATGCCACCGCTACCAACAATACTTTTTTCTTCATAAACATACTTTATTTAATCATTACATTTCAAAATCGGCCAATTCGAACACCTCATCACGGTCAATCTTCTTACCGTTGTATTTATCCGGCTGCCATGTACGTACCTGTATGCAAGGATATTCGGGGTCGGTAAAGTCGATCATAAGGAAAAGATAGCCTACATCAGAATAGGTTGTGGAGTTCCAATGCTGCTTCAAGGTAACACCATAGATATGATCCTTGACCGGATGGCGAACGACCTCCAGCTCTTCAAACTTCAAGTTTATGTAAGCATTACGAGAAAAGCAGCGTTTCAGCTTCTTGATGTATTCCTGCTTGGACGAGGTGGAGTACTGGATTTTCTCAGAATACATTGCCTGCATCATGTTGTCTGAGTTCTCCTTCACCTTCACCACGTTACCCGTTATGATGAGTGCCTGATCACTGAAAACGTTTTCTATATAATCGATGTCCTTACGGTTATATGAAGTGCGGAAGTTTTCTATGAACTCAATGATCGTCTGGCGACGGATAAGATCTACTACCGAAACACCATTGCTGATGATATCCATATAGCGATGACTCTCCAACGCTACCATCACATTGTGTATGGCTCCAGAAGAGGTAAAGTTGATTACCAACTCCTGCTCTTGCTGATCGTCATCGGCTGCCAGCATCTCTACAGGGATATTACGGATCTGATACCCCCTACCCTCACCCAGCGAGAGGCATTTTTCCGTAATGAATGACACGGGACATATCATAGCACTGGACTCCCACAGGTCTTTCATGCACTCTTTACCTTCCTTGGTATAGCAATCGTCTTCCAACTTGAGGCGTGACTTACCTGAGATAATGGTCGAGTTCAAAGACGACAAAAGATGTGTCGCATTCTTTTCTATAACCTGCTTCACCGGCTCGTCAACACCATCCTCTATCCGTACTTTCACATCCATCTGTGAAAATCCGGAGATTGCCACAGGAAGTACGAGAAACAACAAAATCAACCTTTTATAATCCATCATATCTTAATTATTAAATAAACTCTTAATATTATGTTGAGGTATAAATGTATAGAAGTCGCCCTCCAATACCGTATGCGCACCTGCGGCAAACAATGAGGCTGGGCTGTTGACTACAAGCATGTGTATATAGTCGTATATGGGATGGTGCATCAACAACAGGCATTGAACTATGCCTTCTTCTGTATTGAAGGCTGCCGTATAGAACTCTACGCCCTGATGCTGCATATAGCCCAAGAAATGTGCCAAGGACATGGAACAGTAGACTTTCTCTCTCTCATACGTGCGGTAACGTACATGCAAATCGACTTTTGCCGTAGGGATACATCCCATACAGAGATTCTGCAACGACTCCATCGGATACTCCTTGGAGAACACTGGACTAATCCTCCCATTGGCTGCTATGGAATAAAACGTCTCGTTTTTCAAGGAATCAATCATGTATGCTCTTCCCGGCAATACAAGAATCCCTTTCCTGTATTCCTCCAGCTCGTCAAGAAAAGGCGAAGCTGCCGCCTGATATGCCTGGTCCCATCTTGCCAATTCCTCTTTAATGATATCCTCATGCTCCTTCTTGTCATAGGCATACAACAATTCCCTATCAGCAGGCAGTGTTATAACCAGAGCATCCGCCTCATTTCTTACCCGTAAGATGATTTTACCTTCACCGGATTTCACCGACACTGAAGCGTCTGATGTAAATAGACCATGTGCTTTGGATAAAACAGGGAACTGCGTAGTACCCAATGTGAAACCATTGTATACAACGGAAAAGCGTTGTTCCTTCATCAAAGCCTTCTGCTTCTGTACATCTTTGCACAACAGCAACTCGAGCCATAAACGCTCTACAGCATTACATACAACTCCATCAACAGCTTCACGCAAATTAGGTGCAAACAAGCGGACTCCAATTTGGGTTATAGCCTCTCCCTGACGCTCTACATACAACTTACGGTCGATATTGAGTCGGCTACATGTAAACGTCCCTCCTTGCGGAAGCTCACACGGCAACTGCTCGACAATACGGGCTATATGGCGTGAAGTCTCTATAGCTCCAGCATGAGAGCAGAGCACCAGGACCAGAAATAGCAAGATGCCACCACGTTTGATTATTTTATCCATAACAACTTATAATACAGTATTATACCCATACACATTAAGTACCTCTTTCCATTCTTCGCAAGAGGCCTTCATATAGTTTCTCTTTATATCGTTGGCCACATTGAAATCAGGGTTTACACCCAATCCCAGGAAATATGCATTGCTCAATTCCTTCAAGGCCGCTACCGAGCCGCAATCAATGGCATCATACAAATATCCGATATATTTAGCATAATCCCTTTCCACCATTCGGCCACGCTTATACAACAACGCCAATTCTAAATAGGAGTCGGCATATCCTTTTTCTGCAGCCGCAGTAAGATACTCTATCGCCTTACCGACATTCCGTTCCTCGACCACGCCCTCAATGTATATCCTACCCAGCTGGTGCAGAGCATACACATCGCCCAATGACGCAGCTTTCTCATATAAGGGTACTACCTGATTGGTACTCTTCTCGTCATTCATGAGCGCATCGGCCTTCAAGCTATAAGCGTAAGGGTAATTTTTCAGTAAAAGCTCACTCAACGTCTCATCGGCATAATTGTGGAAATACTTGCGCACATAACGATTCGAGTAGGTCTTTTCGTCCATCGAAAGATTATAGCAAACTGGCACAAGCCATGCTTTGGCACGGTCACAATCTCCCTTTTCGGCCAGCGTCTGCATCTCGTGCACCGCCTTGCGCATCGACTTGCCGGTGCCTGCACCAAAGTAATGCATATATGCCAAAGGGTAACGCTTGGTGACATCAGTCTCGGCATCTTTCTTAAGCAAGGCATACAGTTTCCTATTGAGGGCATCGTGCTCTGTGCTCGAGAAGAAGTCAAATCCATCATAGAAGTCATCCACCTTATACAGGTAGCAAGACTTGCTATAATTGTCTATATCTTTCTCCCCCTCACTCGAACGCTCCTTTTCGGTCACCACATACTCACATTTCAGTACATTGGGGGTCACAGCCTTCACAAAGAATTGCAATCTTGTCGTATAGGTCTTCTGCTGGTCTTTCTCCGATACATAATTGATCAAGGTAGAGCCAACTTGAGATACCATTCCGCCAAAGGGTATAAAATCTGCAACACCCTCCAGGATGTTCCGTCCCCAAGTATAGATTGCCCTATGAGGTTTCTGCTGATGCTCCGTCACAAAGATATAGGACAATTCGTTATTGGTAATCTCGGCTTTCACGGTCTTGGCTCTCAGTTCCTTGATTTGATTGCTCATGGCATGGTCATACGTCCAAATGTTTTTTATTGCTTTCCATGAAGCATCCATAAAGTCCTTATCATCCTCAATGTATATACCAGACTCGTCATCAAGAGTCACCTGCCAAAGATTTCCGGTTTGCGAGATATTCAGAATCCATGTCTCGCGTCCGTTCTTCTTACATTCCGATGACACCCATCTACCAGAAAGTATGGTCGACAAGGCCTGCGAACCCACATTCTGCGGATTTATACCGACAGTTGACTCGCGTTTGATTCCATATTCTTCCAAACGCGACTTTGCGGGATAAACCAGCAACGGATACTCACAGTATTGGGTCTCAGCCGAAATGGCAGCAGCCGTCCTATCTGTCGGATCAACGTATGCCTTGGCAAGAAATGCGTCATCAAGCGTTACCTCCTCCTCTACAACGTGGGGCTCATCATGCGCTGAACTGTTTGAGAAAGAATCCGTATGACCATCATCTTCTTCTAATGTTTCGGTATCGGACAGAGCAGATGATATAGGCTCTTCTACTTGGTCCCCCCCTACATTTACAGACACAGTCTCTACATTCTCTTTACTCGTCTCCATCAATGCCGATAGGCTGAACAGAGTCAATCCTTCTTCAGCATCTTCGCTGTGCTGCGTTTCTACGACATCATCTGAATGGCGTTCCAAATCGCTGTCTGCAAACAATTGCAGTCCGCTGCTTTTATCTGCCTGCCGTTCCCTTCTTCTTCCCTTCAGTTTGCCCTGCCTGCTGCATTACATTATATTTGGCAAACAGTTCCAAAGCCTGTTGTTCCTCTTCATCTTCGTAATGCTCCATACCCAACTCGGACTCCAAGGCTCTCAAGCGTACGCTCGGTTCCTTTACTTTAGCGTCATCCATCTCCATATTGATGTACTTACGATACATCAAAATAGCAGATTCCTTATTGCCTGCATTATCATAGATTTCCGCCATGCGCAAATAGGTATTAGGAAACATTGGAGCCAATTCTGCAATTTCCTTCAGCGTTTCAATAGCCTTGTCCGTATTACCAGCCTCGCTATATACAGTCGCTTTATGAAACGACATCAACATCTTCTTACGGGTAACTTGGGCATTCACTGGAAGCACCAACATTCCCGACAAGAGTATCAGCAGTAATGCTACTCTTCGGTGCTTAAGGATACTAATGGTCGCCATACGATTTCACGCTTGTCAAAATAAAAATCACTCACCTTGGCAGGAAACTCCCTGTTCAGTTGTCGGGTCATCTCACGCAACGCAGATTGCCTCACCTGTGCCTCAGTTCTCGAAGCAGGCAGCATTATCTTAAAGTCTTTTATCTCATACTCTGTCAGTACCAAATCATCAGCTACACCTTTTACCTTGACAGACAGGCTGCTATTATATTGTATGAAATGATACTTTTCTGTATCAATAGGCTTTTCCTTATCAATATTGACGGTATATTCCACTACTACATCAGCCGAATCATTTCCTTCTATTACGACTGCATCTTCACGATTGTTCTTCCAGATATTCTTCAGATTCAGTTTCAACAATGAGTCTGTATCTGCAACATCAATCTTCGTATATGTTCTGGGATTGAACAGGTTAACAAGAATTTCAATGGTAGGAAATTGGTTACGGTCCTCCAAAGGATTGCATCCGTATACAGGAGGCAAATCTAGAAGAAGATCAGTATCTATCTCGAAACCTATCATTTGGGTTGTTGAACTTGAAGATATGTTTTCTATAGAAAAGAAACACTTGCCGTCTGCATTGGTAGCTGGATCTGCGGTGATAATGCCATCAAACTTAGGAACGAGACTCAGATTTCGCACTGGATTCCCATGCTGTATTACCGTTACGGCATACGTACCAGGAATCTTCTCGCCATATACCGCAGGCATTGAGGATACCTCAGTAGTCATTGTTATATCCTCATATACATCAAAGTAACTACCATATACCAAATTGCCCAAATCCACGACTCCGGTATCGTTAGCGACAGGGAGGAACCTGAATATTGCGGGATGCAGTGAATCCAAGGTCTCGATATATTTTTGGGCAGCCCTGTATAAATAGCCCTGATTTTGCAGTTCCTTTGCCTCGGCATACATGCGTTCTCCTTTGGCCTTGGTAGAGTCGACCAATTGTTCTATGAACTCACTTCCAGCAGTTTTCTTCACAGAATAGAAACACCAATACTCCGTTTCATTCTCCCACTCCTCGAAATCTGAGAACAAGGGCGATTTATTCATTTCAGACAGGAGTACATCATTCAACGAACATTTGTACAAACCTTTCCCTGAAAGTACAGCAAACAGCGATGCCGTTTGGTCTATATTCCATGGCAACTGTGAAGCCACCTTCCACAAGGCTATACGCTGTACATCCTCCTTGTAATTTGGATTAAAAGGCACCGTATCCATCGGAGTAGGCTTGGATGCAGAAGCTATTCCAATATATGAGTCCTTGCGCACAGGCTCCTTCTTTACCCAAGAAGGAATTTTTCCCTGTGCCTGCAACGTAGAAACAGCAATTGTAAGGTATAACAGCGATACCGCTATTCTTTTCACAGCAAACAATTTCATAAGAATAAATATATTTTAATGTTTTTTGGCCTACAAATTTAGACATAAAATTACAAACTGCAATTATATCTCGACCAATACTTTCAAACAATCGTTAGCATGTCCCGATTTTTTAATCACGCGATGCCTGTGGTTTCACATTGTCTTTCAGTGAGTCACTGATCATTTTCTTCAACTGCAACGTACGTGCTTGCACAGCATTCTGTTTTTTGGGATTATACATCTGAGCATACTTGCACGGCACTGGCACAAGCTTTACATCATCAAGCGAACCTTTGATATCAAGTCCCAACCGTAGAGGAGAGGCCAACGAAATATGATAGTTGAAGTCCAAGTCTTCATTGATGTTGTGTCTACCTCCGATTATCGCCTTATACTTATCCATTGCTATCAGGAACGGATAAAGGTCTACCTCATCCTTGAACACCGTGAGCTCTACGCTCACACTGTCCACGACATTAGGTGTATCTTCCTTAAATAGATATTTAGAGATCTTCTCAAAGGTCTCGCTATCCATTACCACAAGGTCTTTTCCTTCGATTGCCCCTGCAGCACGCAAAGTAGACATCTTGATATCGTAATTTGATTTCAGGTAGGTTTCGGCAGCAAAATGGAACTCAGCTTCGCCATCGAATGCGCTCAGCATGGGAATGATACTGTCTACATCAGGTATCATGTGTATAAGTTCGTCTATCTCTATATCCAACAGATGGAAGTCGAATCCCACGAACAGATGATTCTTCCGTGGAGACTTATACATGGCCGTCAGCTGCATACGTGCAGCATCTGAGGTGAAACCCATCTCTTCGAGCACCAACACGCCATCTTTCACAGACACATTACCGCCAATATCATCGAACTTAAATCCATTGACATTGACCGTACGAATGTCCGTATTAAGCTTCACGTCTATGCCTAAAGGTACCATGAAAGGATCGTCATCCGCTTTTTCCATTTCAACGGCTTCTTCATTCACCATATCCGCAGTATCGTCAACTCCCAATCCGCTGACCAAATCCATGAGCTGACTCACATCGGTATAGGCCGACGAGAAGTCAAGCTCGGCTTTCAGCAACCCTGTCTTATTGACAAAGGAGTCAATATTATGCACGTCTCCACGAAGTCCGAAATCAGAGTTGCCAAGCAAGATGCGACTGTCATTAATTGTAAAACGTCCGTTAGCATAGTCAAATTGAATGTTCGGTATAGCCACAGGAACCGTCAGCATAGATGAAGCGACATTGCCGTCCTGCACATCAAATGCCAATTGCGGGTTCCACTGTGCCAACAGATTGTCTGCTGCCTTGTCATAAATCGCTTGTGCGCTTATGCCTAATGTTCCTGTCGAAGCAGTAAGCAATGTTCCCATTGCCGTATTCATAGTGTCCAGCCGGAGCACAGCATCAAATTGTGGTTTCGTTTTTTCGCTACCGCTCAGTGAGATATCCATTGCTGCACCTTCCGTATAGATTTCCAGCGTGTCCATTGCAGCTGAAAGGCTGTTCATGGCCATGTTTGCAGTGGCATCTATATAGCCATCGACAATACGCATCGGCTGCCGTACTGTGAAGTCACCGTCCATTCCGTGAAGCTGTGCATCGGCCAGTCCCTTCACCGAGACATCCAACACATCAGATGACAGATGGCCTGCCACACGGTCTTTACGTCCGTTATACGCCACAGACACATCGGCTTTATGGCTTTGCAGTGCTATGCTGTCGTCATACAGTAGATCTATACCATCAAGCGAGAGTGTTGCATCTACATTCCCAATGTGCGGTTCACCTCCTATCAGTGAGCCATTCCCTTTGCCTTTCAATGCCACTCCGCCACTGACATCTATCCCCTCAAGCAAATGACGATATCCACGAGGCACCAATGCCAACAGGCGGGCGATATCCCAGCGGTTAGTCGCAAAGTCTATATCCGCACAGATTGTCGAGGAATCAGGCATCTCTACTTGTCCGTTCAATGTGATTTCATGTTCGTTCAAAGCCAACAGTCCCCCGACCAATGAGACACTCTTCAGCAGAGTGTCTGTCAGCAAATCGCCCTGTAACTGTATGTCGGCTTTATCAAGCATACGTTCACCACCTACATCAACCGTCAAGCTGGGCAACACCAAGGAGGGGCTCAACGCTATATCCTTGCCATGCAGCTTGGCATCGGCCTCAAGCCTGGCACCGCCCAGTACAGCCTCCATCGGACTTTCGCCGTTAATTTTCGCAGCTACCGGTCGTGTTGTCAGCATGGTGGTCCCGACCCACAGCCCGTCTTTTCCAGTTCCGTTAAATGTACACTCCATTTGCTCCACACGGGCTTCCATGTCTGCTATCAGCGCATCTACACATGCAGCCTTGAACATCAGCCCCACTTTTGCATCAGTATCATGCAGAGCACCGTCCATCGTCAGGGTAACATCTTCCACGCATGCATTCATAACACTTTCTCCCTTGGTATTCAACGCAGCCCTGCGCAACGACACATCCAGGACTGCCGCCAACCGTTCTTCCACCATTTGCCCGCTGACGTGCGCTGTCAGCCCTTCTATCACGGCTCTCTGCCCGGAAGCTACATCTTGATAATCCACACATACATCGTGTATGTATATTTCCTGGATGTCAATATCGGGCATATCAAGCGCTATCGTATCGGACTCTTTCTCCTCGGTCAACGTATCCGTGGGAAATACCATATAATTCGCTATGCCATCGGCCGTAGTGTACAGATTTACTCGTCCACCATCAAGTTGCAGGCTACGTAGCACTACCGTGGTGTCATGGAGCAAAGCACCGAGGTCGAGCACTGCCGCACAATGGGCAATAGCAGCCACCGTATCATTCGAAGCGCTGTCTACCTGATTGATGAGTACCACGTCAGACAGTTGCAAAGACACATCGGGAAATGTTCCAAATAGCGTCAAGTCAACTTCTCCGACCTCCATATCACAAGTAAGATACTTGTTGGCTACCTTATCGACTATCCCCGTCAGTCTGGCGGGAGTAAACACCAACCAACATACAAGCGACACTACAGCAGCCACCAATGCCAACAGAGAGCCGATAGCGATAAGCCCAATCTTTACACCTCGTTTCATATCAGTACACTTTGGTAAATTCGTAATCCTTGAAGTCGTCGTGATACCTGAGCACCTTCGGAGTCAGTTCGTCAATAGTGTAAGTTTTAGGAATAGCCGATTCGCCCATCTCCATAATATAGATGTGTTCCATGTCTTCACCTTCAATACTCCACCTGAAACGCTGGCCCTCACTCTCGTACACATCATCGGCCACGTCCCAGGTCACCCCCTCATAGTTTCGGTCATACCTATAATGTAATGTTCCGTCCTGCCATGTTCCATAGATGTCGCTTACCGAGAATGTAGGAACAGGATCGGGGGCACAACCATACAGCACGACCAATAAGAGAGTCATGCCGAATATGCCCTGTAGATTTCTCTTTTGATTCATCATTATGCACATTTTTTAGATTTTCGGCTGCAAAGTTACCTCTTTTTCACGACTTATCCATAAAATAGTCAATATATTTGGTTATTCTCCCTTTTTGCCGTATCTTTGCAGCCGCTAATACGGGATATTAGCACGTTCAAATCATTAACTAATTAAAACTTAACAAAATGGCAACAAAAATCAGATTGCAGAGAAGAGGTCACAAGGACTACGCGTTCTACTCTATTGTAATTGCTGATGCAAGAGCTCCACGTGATGGAAAATTTATTGAAAAGATCGGTACCTACAACCCCAACACCGATCCTGCCACAGTAGATTTGAATTTCGAGAGAGCCATGTATTGGGTAGGTGTAGGTGCTCAGCCCACCGACACTGCACGTAACATCCTTTCTCGCGAGGGCGTTTACATGATGAAGCACCTTCAGGGTGGTGTAAAGAAGGGCGCATTCGACGAGGCAACCGCACAAGCACGTTTCGATGCATGGAAGGCTAACAAGAAGGCTAACCTTGCTGCTATCGTAAGCAAGAACGAGCAGGCCAAGCGTGATGCCGCAAAGGCCGCCCTCGAAGCAGAGAAAAAGGTAAACGAGGCTATCGCCCAGAAGGTAGCCGAGAAGAAGGCTGCTGCCAAGATGGCCGAGGCCGAGGCTGCTGCCGAAGCTACAGCCGAAGAGGCTCCCGCCATAGAAGAAGCATAACAGCAAGCTTCTGGCCCCAAAAACCGAGCAGGAGGAAACGTTTCCTCCTGCTCTCGTTTTTTATCCCCCTCCACACGATTGGCTAAGAATTGAATATGTAACGAAATATCCTATGACAGAGAAAGAGAAGATGATGTGTCAGCTAATGTATGATGCCAACTATGACGGGGAGGGACTGATAGCAGAACGGCAGAAGGCTAAGGAGCTCTATCATGAGTATTGTCGTTCGCGATGTAGAAGATAAAACAAAGATTAATGTAGAAGTCAAGCTGTCTTTGCAGTAAGTCGTAACGCAAAAAAACGGATGCAGTACCTTTGTATTGTGGAAATAAACACTCCAAAAGGAGAAAGGCTTATAGACATCGTGCGAGCTGCATAATCCCTGCATTTTCTCTCGGTTTGCACAAATTTTAGTGACAGCGTCACAGAAGATACACGGCGATAGAGTGACTTCGTCACACTTCTCGGGGAACCTAAAGGTTCCTTCGTCGCAACCGACGCTCATTCGCGTCGGCGGAATAAAAAAATAAATGAATGTATTTTGTTCTCCTCTCGGCTTGTTGTATCGTTAGTCCTTGCTACGCAAACACAGAAATTAGGCTGCACCTCGGAAAAATGCAAGTAAACTTGCTTTTTCTCTCGGTTTGCACTAATTTTGCGAAATATTAAATAAATTGGAATATTATGGCTGAACAGACAGTAAGCGAAAATACAGAGAAGAAGAGTCTGAGCTTCATTGAGCAGATAGTAGTGAACGACCTCGCCGAGGGCAAGAACGGTGGAAAAGTGCAGACACGATTCCCGCCCGAACCCAACGGCTACCTCCACATAGGACACGCCAAGGCGATATGCCTCGACTTCGGCATGGCACAGAAATATGGCGGCGTATGCAACCTGCGCTTCGACGATACCAACCCCACCAAGGAGGATGTGGAGTATGTAGAAGCCATCAAGGAGGACATCCAGTGGCTGGGCTTCCAGTGGGGCAACGAGTACTACGCATCGGACTACTTCCAGCAGCTGTGGAACTTTGCCGTTGACCTCATCAAACAGGGCAAGGCATACATCGACGAGCAGTCGTCTGAGGAGATTGCAGCACAGAAGGGTACCACTACACAGCCCGGTACCGAGAGCCCCTACCGCAACCGCCCCGTAGAGGAGAGCTTGGAGCTGTTCGAGAAGATGAACCGCGGCGAGATCGAGGAGGGACGTATGGTGCTGCGTGCTAAGATCGACATGGCCAACCCCAACATGCACTTCCGCGACCCCATCATATACCGCGTGGTGAACCATCCGCACCACCGCACAGGCACCACATGGAAGGCCTACCCGATGTATGACTTCGCTCACGGACAGAGCGACTACTTC
>JAFQLT010000019.1 GCA_017396545.1 Bacteroidaceae bacterium
GACGCGGATGCTGGCCTCGATGCCCTGCTCGGCGAAGAAGCGGCGCAGGAGGTTGGGGTAGGAGGTAGCGATGCGCTTGCCCTGGAAATAGGCAGGCGAGGTGTACTCATCGGTTTTGGGAATGGCCAGCGAGATGCGGCAGCCACCGAATCCCAATCGGCGCACTACCTCCACTGCAGCGTCCGTCTCGGCCACCTCATTGAAGCCTACGATGCCTATGTCGGCGGAGCCGTCGGCCACGACTTCGGGGATATCATCGTCGCGCAAGTAGAGAATCTCGAGAGGGAAGTTGCCTACACGATCGAGAAACTTACGTTTCTGGTCATTCACATTCATGCCTGCATCTTGCAGCAGGTCGACGCTCTGCTCGTTGAGTCGTCCTTTCGACTGGATAGCTATTCGTATCATTTTCTTATCTTTTTTGAGGGGAGTAAAGGAGAGAAAGGATGATAGGTGGAGTAAATGCCGAATGTCTTTTCGCGCGATGGCGGTATTGGCCTTTTACTCCTTTTATCTCCATTTAACTACCTCTATCTCCATAAAACTATACTTTATTTACAATAATAAAAAAGACCCGCCCCGATAAGGCAAGTCCTCTGTCCGTGAATCCAAACTGCATACAACACTCACCTTATCTCAATGGACAAGTGTGATGATGGTGTTGTAGGCAAGTTTGATTCATCTTTGTTATCCTTTATTTTACCTTCTCGACATAATACCTGACATTCTTACAGGTGTTATTGTCGTTGCAAAGGTATGTATGTTTTTTCACCAATGCAACAAAATGACAAAGTTTTTTCTTAAAAACATAAAAAATGTTACCAAAACATCGGGAACTGCCGACAAAATGCGATGAAAGCGTGCCAAGTTTGGTGGCGAAAGCTATTCGAAGTAGAAGGTCAGCACCACCATGCGGCTTGAGGCTCCGTCAAGCGATTGGGTATACTTGAGGAGGTTCTTGTCGATAAGGTCGTTGCGTCTCTTCACCAACACGTCGGTGAGGCCAAAGCAGAACTTCAGCTCAGGAATGAGCTTGAAGAAAGGAAGATAGAAGTCACAGCCGAGCCCCATCTCAAGAGCTACATCGAACCGCTGCATGAGCAAAGCCCTCTGGCGCTTCACCGTGAGATCCACCTTCGGAGCCACACCGGCAACGATATACGGGCGATAGTTGTTGAACCGCTGCGCCGTCCACTTCACATCGACCGGCACCGAGAGGTAGGTAGACTTCACTGCTTGCCTCTCCACAGCACCGCCGACCTGTTCCCTGAAGCAGACCGTCTTGTCACCAAAGTGCATGGTAGGGACAAAGCGCAACGCAAGATACTCCGTCAGCCTCAACTCACCCAGTACACCCACCGAGAAGCCGGGAGTATAGGCGGGCACATCAGCAAACCACGACTCGCGAGTACCATCCTCCAAGGTATGTACATAGCCATTATTGACAAACTCCAAGTCCTGCACATGCAGTCCGAAGAGGAAGCCATAGTGCCAGCGACGCATGTCGATATAGGGACGATTCTGCACCTTGCGTTCTTGCGCAAAGTGCCGCTGCGGCATCATGGCGACAATCACCAATGCTACCCAACCTAATATCCATGTATATCCGCGATGTCTCATGCTTGTCATGTACTCATGTATAACGCAGCACAAGACCTTTTATTATTTAGACAATGTACAAATATAATAGAAAAAGCCTATCAACACGAACACCGAGTGAAGAAAAGCCTTACCTTTGCAATGTCACAGGATGACAAAACGAGTATTATTAACTTATATAAATTATTGTAACTATGGCTTACGTAATCACTGACGACTGTATCAAGTGCGGTACTTGCATTGACGAGTGTCCCTCTGAGGCTATCTCTGAAGGCGATACCAAGTATGTAATCAACCCCGATCTCTGTGTAGATTGCGGTACTTGCGCCGACGCTTGTCCCTCTGAGGCTATTCGTCCCGAATAGTATACGGTCAACGACAGAAAAAGTAAAGGATACCCGTTGGGTATCCTTCTTTTGTTTGGAGTGTCAGGTGACCTTCATGAGAACACCTGCCTTTAGACCGCTGACCGAAGCGGCCACCTTCCTTTATGGGAAAGATCAGCGAACCCGAATAACCATATAGCGCGACACACTCCAGAATTGCTCAAAATCAATGACATGCAGGGTCAACTCCTTATCCTCTCCTTTGGTGAACTCGTAAGAACCTTCAGGATGCGTGGTCAAGAGTTCGGCACGCTTGGAGTAGAGGGGAAATACGCGATCGACACGGATGTCTATCTCGGTGAAGTAATCCTTGTTGAAATCCGTAGAAGAGAGCACCTTGCCGCCTCTTAGGATATTCTGTTCCTTTAGCTCCTTCGCTGTGCCATACACATACCACGCTGTATTGAGCTGCACCACCTGCTGTTCTATCACCTCCTGCTGCACATCGGTAACCTGTTGCAAGGCATTCACATCGCCTGTGAGCATCACTACAGCACTATCGAGCTCGGCGATACGGATGTTCTTCTGGGCCAACTCATTCTGCAATGCCGTGATACTTGCCACCTTGGCATCGAGTTCCTTCTGCAGATTGGCCAACACCTTGCGCAAACTGGCTGTTTCGGCACCGCCTGCCTTGAGTTTTTTCTGTAATTGCTCTATCTGCTTACGATTTTCCTCCATCTTCTGCTGAATAAAGAGAATGTCTTCGCGCATACGTTCGACATCGGTAAGCCCTTCGCTGCCTTGCGACTGTATGGTCACACGCCCTTCGGCCTCATTGATGGCACGGAAGCCCTCCTGAATATCGGCAATAGACCGCATGGCTTCATCAAGCGCCATATTCTTTTCTGAGAGTGCAATGGTAAGCGAATCGTTCTTGGCTGCAAGTTCCTGTTCCCGCTTGGTCATGAATTCACAACTCACAAGAGTAACGGCACTGAGTGCCAAACAAAGAATCTTTTTCATTTGAATACTATTTATCGTTTATACTTCAAAACCTTTCAGTAACTGTATCTCCTCGCTCCATCGGGCCTCATCAGGAGTTTCGAGAATGAGAGGAATGTTGTCAAACCTTGGATCCCGCATAAAACGCTCAAAGAACGGCAAGCCCAGTAGCCCAAGCCCTATACTCTCATGACGGTCGACCCGTGAACCCAACACCTTCTTCGTGTCGTTGAGATGTATACCTCTTAGGTAATTGAAGCCCACCACCTCCTCGAACTCTTCCCATACGGTATCGTAGTTGTCCTTGATGTCATAACCTGCAGAGTAGGTGTGGCAGGTGTCGAGACATACGCCTACACGACTCTTATCCTCTACCCTATCTATAATCTGTGCCAAGTGATAGAATGAGAAGCCCATATTGCTGCCCTGACCAGCGGTGTTCTCAATAACGGCTGTCACCCCCTGTGTGCGGTCAAGTGCGATATTGATGCTTTCGGCTATGCGTGCAAGACAAGCCTCGGGGGCAATCTCGTTGAGGTGACTCCCCGGATGGAAATTCAGCATCGTGAGCCCCAACTGCTCGCAGCGGTGCATCTCGTCATAAAAGGCGGTCCGGGACTTCTCCAACCCCTCCTGTTGCGGATGCCCCAAGTTGATGAGGTAGCTGTCGTGGGGCAATATATAGCGAGCATCGTAGCCATACTCGACGCAGCGTTGCTTGAACAAGTCGATACTCTCCTGTGCCAAGGGCTTCGACACCCATTGGCGCTGATTGCGGGTGAAAAGGGCAAATGCCGTTGCACCTACCTCCTTAGCATTTACAGGTGCATACTCTACCCCACCCGATGCCGATACATGTGGCCCTATATATTTCATATTACGTATACATTAACAAAAATGACGGTCAAAGGTACGAAAATATATTTGCATGATTGTTAGAATATAGGTATTTTTGCACAAAATTTAAATATAATAATGAAATCTATGATTAAACGTATGGGTGCGATGCTGTCGCTGCTGTGTGTAGCGGTGATGGTGCAAGCACAGATTCATGAGCCTATCAAGTGTGAAGCTTCGTGGGCTATGGTGGGCGAAGGCGTAGCCGAGCTGCGCATTGCTGCCAAGATTGATGCCGGATGGCATGTGTATTCTACCGAACTGGAGGATGGCCCTACCGCTGCGGCGCTCACCGTAGAGACCATCAAGGGTGCTCGCCTCGATGGCAAGCTGGGATTCACCGACGGTAAGGAGATTGCCAAGTATGACGACATGTTCGGTATGGACGTGCGCTACTTTGAGGACAAGGTTACCTTCGTACAGCGCTTCATCCTCGAAGGCGACTACCTCGTGCAGGGCTACTTCACCTATGGTGCCTGCGACGACGAGAGCTGCTTGCCGCCTACCAACGTGGAGTTCAAGTATGAAGGGAAATATACCGCGCCTGCAGC
>JAFQLT010000020.1 GCA_017396545.1 Bacteroidaceae bacterium
GAAATCCTTGGGTCAAGAATGCGTTTCTTGCTTTATCCCGATTAACGAAATCGCCAATTTCAAAGCAGAGGGATGAGGACAATGCAACGCTCATTCTGTTTGTATACACCGCGTACAGCCCATGCTGTACCTCACAAGGTATATACGACAGCGTGGGGTATTTGTTTCTCTGTTCATTTCTGCAATGGCGTTTGGCGATGCCAGTTAATCAATGAGCACGACAAGTCTCTACGCTTTTCTTGTATCTATAATCAAGCACATTATTAATGCTGATTTCGGGGGACTTATAGGCACTATGAAGAGTTATGAAAAAAAGTTCTTTATGGCTTGCCATTTTATGTATGCCTTTGCTGATGGCCTGCAATGGAGGTGGAAAGAAGAGTAGCAGCTTAACAGATGTTTCTGCTGATCCATTCGAAGAGGATGACACTCCTGTTAATATTATAGAACAGGCTAAACCCTCTATTATGATTCTACCAAGTGACCAATTGCTTGAAAAATTCAATTGCTTGCGAAGAGAACTTGTACAAGGAGAAACTGTGTTAAGTAGAGACTACACAAGGTACTTGTTTGCAAATGAAGATAACAAGGCAATTGTGTCTGTCATTCAGAGTAAGTTTATTGAGATGGGATTTCCTCTTACAGACTTGGAGCAGGGACTGAAAAACCTAAATAACCAAACTATAATGGACGAGGCTGATGACTTTGCAAAAGACGCCAAGACATTATTGCTTGCTACCATATCTCCAGACATCGTATTGGAGGTTGACTACAATTATGCTTCAGATTCCTATTCGCACAATTTAACCAATCGAAAGTTGGCCTACACCATCAATGTCATAGATATTTACACCAACAAGGTAATATCTACACATATGCAAAACAACTTGGAGGGTAGTAGCATGACGAGTATTATGCAGAAGTATTTCAGTAAAGACTTTAGCAAAATCTCCAATAACATAAAGGAGTCTTTTGCTAATACAATAGCCAAAGGAAGAGAAATCACCGTTCGTGTTGCAGTGAAGAATGGTTCGGACATAAGGCTTAGTGATGAGACTGCAATGGGTGATACCTATAGCGACTGGATAATGGATTATATGAAGGCCAACACAAAGAAGGGTGCCTATAAACTACAACGAAATTCTGACTATGAACTATATTTTGAGAATGTAAGAATACCTACTATAAATAGAGATGGTACTCAATTCAGCGCTTACGATTGGGGTAGAGCATTTGCTCGTTCTATTCGTCAGGAATGTAATGTTTCTGTTACCAACAAATCGCAAGGCTTGGGGCAGGTATTGATTAGTATTAATGGACTAAGATAAAAGTTATGAAAAAAACTTTGATTATTTTATCATTTGCAATTGCTCTGTTCTCTTGTACCAATGGCTCCCAGCGAAAGCAAGGCGTATACTATAATCCCGAGCAGGGAAACGCCGTGCTTGTTCAAGAGGACAGGTCAAGAAGTAAATACGAATCCAATGAGTTCTTGGAGGCTTTCGAGGATTCAAAAGTAACATTGACGATTATGTCGCCTGCAATAGAAGGTGATATCAGTTATGAGAGTTCCAAGCAGCTAACCTTGAAACTGCTCCGTTTGGTGACTTCAAACGGCATTGGATGTCTTGGTGGTGATCCTACTTACGCATTGGTCCCAGTATTGACGCTGCAAAATAAAGGCGTAACGGCAACTGTACCAAGCAAGATGACCATAACCTATACAATGCATTTATATGTAGGAAACGCCCTCACTGGAGAGATATACGAAACAACGGCCATAAATATTATGGGAGTTGGGAATTCTTATGAGAAGGCAGTTATCAATGCAGTCAACTCGATAGGTGACAATCGTGAAATCAAGCAGATGCTAGCCAATGCCAGCAATAAGATTATCAATAACTACGAGAAAGACCCCTATGCCATTATAAATAAGGCTAACGAATATATCTCGAAGGATGATATTGATTTTGCCTATTTGCTGTTGTCTTCAGTTCCCGATGCTGCAACAGAAACTTATGCTTTGGTACAAGAGTATCTTCCCAAAGTGCAAGAGATGTTCTATCTGAGACATAGTGAGAATATGTTATCAAGGATGAAAGATGCAATAGCAAAAGCTGGAATAACTTACAATCCAGACATTTCTGCATATCATCAGTTAATACCCGTTGGCTCGGACCAACGCCTTATGGCAGATAAATTGTTTGATGAATATATTGCCAAACTTGACGAGCACGAACGATTGAAGATAGAGCAAGAAATCTATATGGAGAGAGAAGAAATGGCCTGTCAGAAATTGGAAATGGAACTGAGTATACAGGCAAACCAAGAACTGATGAATACTTATAAAGAACTAGCAGAAAGCAGAGCACAAACAATGTATAATGTGTCTACAAGTTCTTCCGATACATATCTCGCAAGTGAAGATTCTTACAATGAATCAGGGATGGGATTTTTGAGTAGTGCGATATATGGATTTGGAGATATGTTGAATAGCGTAGAACAAATGAGAATTTCCGATTTATTAGGTTGGGTACTTTTATAATTGTAATAACTAAAATTTTACCGAAATGGATTTTTTTGATTACTTATGGTTGGCTATTAAAGTGATTTTTGTTGCATTTGTACTACTTATAGCATATTTGATAGGAGATTTCATCTATTGGTCGGGCTACGATTATCCTGAGCATATTGAAGAGAAAATTAGCAAAAAGAAATTTGATAAAGCGTACAAGATAGCTGTAAATTGGAGCAAGCAAGGTGGCCTCACAAAAAAGGAAAAAGAAAGAAGAGAATCTTATATAGACAAGGTTCTAAGCGAAGAAATAAGGTTGGCGATTCTCAATGGAGAACTCAATAGAATCGAAGATATTGCAAGTTGGCGAGAAGGTGGCATAGAACGACTTCCAAGGATATTACAATCGCAGAAAATGCTAATATTTAGTCGCCTCAAGATGGTGGACGAGCCTACCTTAAAGGCTTTGTGTTCATATATGAATACCTCAGAATTAATGGGGGCATATATCGAGGCCGTGGGAGGGAATAAGAGTATGATTCTTTCATTTATTAGCGGACTTAGCATCGGAAGAGATGTCGCCACAACAGGAACAGTTGTAGGTAAGGATGTTTTAGATGCAAATATGCGATACATGCAAGGCGTTGAAAGATACAACGATGCTTGCAATGTGGCATTGGATTATGCAATAAACACCAAAGATAAAGATTTTGCACAGAAGATAGTAACATTGTTTAAACGTACTTTAGATGTGTTTGTATCTAATGACAAATGGTTCACAAAGGAGGACGAATACTACTATCAGTATTCGGATAAACCTATAGAAGAGGCAAAACAAAAATTTGAAATGGCGTTTAAAAATTAAATCAATGGAAGATAAAATCAAAAGCGACTTGAACTATCTTGTAGGGAATACACCTGTATTATTTGACAATATTTTCGAGAAAGTGAAACCGCATTATCCTGCTTTGACCGAGGAAGAGTTTTTGGAGATCGTATTGTCAGAAAACTTGTTATGCCCATATAAAGAAGGTGATTCTAAAATGTTATGTCGGAAAGAACTGCAAAGTATGCCTCCTAATACGAATCCTTCAGGGAAATAGACAATATCCGTGCTGAGATATACACTATCCTCCGCATTAAATTATAAGGTCTTTGACCAAAGAAAACAAAGGCATCCCCCTTGCCAATATAAACTCCACGAAGTCTTCAAAGAATAGGCGCAGACGTACTTTGAAGGCCTTGTGGAGTTTGTTCTACTCCCCCCCCCTTGTCCTTCCCCCTTCCCGCCCAATCCCCAAACCAAGCCAAAAGAACGCAGCCACGGACGATTAGGAAAATGCAGGAAGTAAGCGGAAGACTGAGAATCAATGACACTCTGTCACGGAAACTGAAAAGTCTATACTTCCGATTTTGACGCTGTGTAAGCAAACCACAGGATTTTCCTACCAATATGCTACGAAAAAAATGTACGGGATTTCTGAGCGTTTCGTTTGGTGGAGCTTGTGGATTGCTCGTCTGCTCTCTCTTAATTCTATAGAATTCCGTACTTTTGGGGAACTTTCTTGGTGGCTGTAGGAAAAAACAAAAAGTTTCGGCTATTTGTATTTACCAAACAAAGTATTTAGTATCTTTACACCGTGAAAATACAAATGGAGCTTAGGTATGGATAAGAAATTTGTAGACAAGGTGAATTATATGATTGCCGTGATAAGCGATTTTGCAACGATGCACTCGCTCAGCAATGCGCAGTCGTATCGCTACTTGAATCGTTATAAAGGTCTGGATTTCATAGATAAGCACTACGAGGTGGAACATACGCTCCCCTTTGAGGATGTGATAGCTGACCTCACGGCATACTGCCAGCGGAAAGGAGGGGCATTGGCATGAGACTATACCATGGCACAAACGTAGAGTTTGAGGAGATAGACCTTACGAAATCGAAGGTCGGAAAAGACTTTGGATGTGGGTTCTGCCCAAAGGATTATGTCGTGGATCATCTTACGGCTTCCAAAAAAGACATTCACCTTCTCAGAAGAGGAGGTGAATGTCTTTTCTCATTACGGGGATGTTTGAAGTCTTGCTTGTTCTACTGAAGCTTGACTGTACTCACAGCAAGAGCCTAAATAAACTTACCTCTTGTCCGTTGGCGCAAGCTTTGTCACTTGTCACTTGTCAATTGTCATTTGTCACTTGTCAATTATTCAGTATCTCCATCTGCTGGCGTACGGACTCCTCGTGGATGGCTTCGAACACCTTCTTCATGAACTCGCCGCTCATCTGGCACTGCTCGCCCTGCTTGGCGCGCTTTTCGAGGATTTCGTTGTAGCGGGTGTTCTGGAATACGGTGACGCCGTGCTCCTTCTTGAACATGCCTATCTCGCGGGCTACGCGCATGCGCTTGGCCAGCTCCTGTATGAGGCTGTCGTCGCACTCGTCTATCTGCTTACGCAGCTGCCCCAGGTCTTCGGTGCTGTGTGTCTCGGCACGGATGACGAGCATCTCGAGGATGTATTCGAGCGAGTCGGGAGTAACCTGTTGTGAGGCGTCGCTCCATGCCTTGTCGGGGGTGCAGTGGCTCTCGATGATGAGACCGTCGAAGTTGAGGTCCATGGCCTGCTGGCAGAGCGGAGCGATGAGCTCGCGCTTACCGCCGATATGGCTGGGGTCGCAAAGAATGGGTAAGGTGGGGTAGCGGCGGCGCAGTTCGAGGGGGATATGCCATTGGGGCAGGTTGCGGTAGATCTTCTTCTCATAGGTGCTGAATCCGCGGTGTATGGCGCCGAGGCGTGTGATGCCGGCATTGTTGAGACGCTCCATGCCGCCAATCCACAGCTCGAGGTCGGGGTTCACGGGGTTCTTTACAAATACGGGCACGTCAACTCCCTTCAGCGAGTCGGCAATCTCCTGCATGGCAAAGGGGTTGGCCGAGGTGCGGGCACCTATCCACAGAATATCCACGCTAGCCTTCAAGGCCTCCTCTACATGCTTGGCAGTGGCAACCTCGGTAGTCACGTACATGCCAGTTTCACGCTTCACGCGCTGTAGCCATCCGAGTCCTTCGGTGCCTATGCCCTCGAAGCCACCGGGCTTGGTGCGTGGCTTCCAGATGCCTGCACGGAATATCTTGACACCCTTCTTGGCCAGTTGGGTGGCGGTGTTCATCACTTGTTCTTCGGTCTCGGCACTGCACGGACCTGCTATCACGAGAGGACGCTTGTCCTCAATGCCTGCGAGTTTGATTGGCTGTAAGTTCATACTTATGTGTATTATTGTTTGTTCGTTGTTATGTACAATTTAGCTATTTGTCAATTTCTTCCATCACGACTCTGTAAATTGTAAATTAAGTAGATGGTAAATAAATTGTAAATTGTAAATGGTCAAATGGTAATTTCCTTTATTCTCTTCAGCGCTTCTTCCAGTTTGTCGTTCTTGGCACAGAGCGAGATGCGTATGTAGCGGTTTCCGTTACTGCCGAAGATGAATCCGGGCACGATGAATACGCGGGCTTCGTGCAGTACATGCTCGGTGAGCTCTTCCACATCGGTGTAGTGATCGGGGATGCGGCCCCAGAGGAACATGCCCACCTGATTCTTGTCGTAGGTGCAGCCCAGGGCATCCATGATGGCTCCTGCAGTGTTACGGCGTGCACTGTAGTTGGCGTTGTTGCCTTCGTACCAGTCGGCCTCGGCATCGAGTGCCTTCACGGCGGCCAGCTGCATGGCGCGGTACATACCGCTATCGATATTGCTCTTTACCTTGAGTATCCAGCTGATGAAGGTGGGGTTGGCGGCTATCATGCCGATACGCCATCCGGGCATGTTGTGGCTCTTGCTCATGGAGTTGAACTCGATGCAGCAGTCCTTGGCGCCCTCTACGGAGAGGATGCTCAGTGGATGGTCGTTGAGGATGAAGCTGTAGGGATTGTCGTTGACGATGACGATGCCCTTGCGGCGGGCAAAGTCGACCAGGCGCTCATACAGCTCGGGCGTGGCATTGGCACCGGTGGGCATGTTGGGATAGTTGGTCCACATGAGCTTCACACGGCTGAGGTCCATACGCTCCAGCTGCTCGAAGTCGGGCATCCATCCATTCTCCTCCTTGAGGTCGTAGTGCACCACCTCGGCGCCGAGCAAGCGGCTCAGTGAGGTGTAGGTGGGGTAGCCAGGATTGGGCACGAGCACCTGTTCGCCTGGGTTCACGAAAGCCAACGTCACGTGCAGTATACCCTCCTTGGAACCGATAAGTGGCTGTATCTCGCTCTTGGCATCGAGCTCCACTCCGTACCAACGCTTATAAAATCGTGAAAAAGCCTCGCGCAACTCGGGTATGCCCACATAGGGCTGATAGCCGTGTCCGTCGGGGTTGTGTGCCTCGGTGCAGAGCGTCTCTACGGTCTCTTCCGAGGGCGGCATGTCGGGGCTTCCCACGCCCAGACTTATCACCTGCATGCCGGCAGCATTCATTGCTGCCACCTCCTTGAGCTTGCGCGAGAAGTAGTACTCGCTCACCGAATCCAACCGCTGTGCTGGCTGTATCGCATTTGTTCTGTTCGTCTCGTCCATATATCTTATTATATTTAATAAGTAAGTCCCGCCATTGCTGAGCGGGACTTACGTGTATCTTTTACTATATATCTTACATAACTATTTGTTGCTACATAACCTATCCCGCTCTACTTCGTGCTAAAGTAAAAGTAAAAATAGGTATAATATGTAAAGCCAAAGTTATGCATTGCTTACATTTTTCTCTTTGTTGGGTGCAAAGTTAATCTTTTTTTTACAAACAACTATGTTTTGTTGATTTTTTTTGCATTTTTTTTACATAGAGACAATTCGCTTCTTACCTCTTTGCCCCTGTGTGCGTGAAGATGGTGGGTTTCACAGGTAGTTTCTTCTCGCTGGCCATGCGCGATGGGGTGGGGTACTCCAGTTTCTCGAAATCGGTGATGGCTGCACGGATGTCGCCCAGCAGCATATCGGCCATGTCGCGGCTGAAGCCTTGGCGCACCACGATACGCATCACTACGCTGTCCTCGATATCCTTGGGCATGGTGTAGGCGGGTACCATCCATCCGCTCTGCTTGAGTTTGTCTTGCAGGTCATAGAGCGTCCACTTGGCTTTCTTCGCATAGTCCTCCTTCATGTACCATATAAATAGGGGGTTCACGATGTCCTGACTGTAGTTCTTGAAGGGTGCCATCTTGCCAATCTCCGAGTGGAGGTAGCGTGCTATCTCCATGGAGTTGTGCTGCACCTGACGATAACCTTCGAAACCGAGGCGGATGAACTGGTAGTACTGGCCC
>JAFQLT010000021.1 GCA_017396545.1 Bacteroidaceae bacterium
CGTATGCCACGACACGTATGGTACCATCAGACAAGGTGTTCCATGCCATCGTATGACTCGCCTTTGCACGCCCTGCAAGTTCGACATCAGTAAGCTCTACGCCGGCGGGAAGCTGCACATCGAGCTGGAAGGCACTATAGTCCTCGCCATTGCACAACGCCACAGGAAGGACTACGCCACCATTACCCATAAACTTAAGGTCACAGGCGTTGAGTTCTGGCATTGCCAACATGCGGTTCAAGTCACGACGTACAGGGGCCTTAGACGAACCTTCGGTGAGCACCAGTTGCAATACACCTACGACATCCACCATCGTAATCTGGCCATCACCGTTCAGGTCTGCAGCATTGGCGTTGAATCCTGTCTGTTCCTTCTCCAATACAGCGTTGACCGTCATCACCACGTCAATCATCGTGAAGTTTCCATCGCTGTTGACATCACCGGGCAGGGTGTTCTCAATCACAGTGAAATCAAGATTATCATATCCATTCTCCACGCCATCCTCAGTTAAGAACATACCATTGTAAAGATCCAAGAAATATCGTCCAGCAGTGGATATAGGAGATTCCAACTCTAATACTACGGTCTTCTTGTCTTCGCTAATGGTCACATCCTTCTTGACACTTGTCACTGGAGTATAATAAAGGTCTGTGATTGTCAACCCCTCAGTAGGCATATTTACTTCTGCAATCTTTCTATCGAAGTTCAGCACAATTGTTTCGAGCTTACTAGATTCTCTTGGAGAATAGCTTACCAGAGGGAATGTTTCGTAGATAGTGAAGGTGAAAGTCGTCTCGGGGAATACCTCACCGTCAGCACTCTTGACAACACC
The DNA here is from genome assembly GCA_017396545.1 of Bacteroidaceae bacterium. Lineage (GTDB taxonomy): Bacteria > Bacteroidota > Bacteroidia > Bacteroidales > Bacteroidaceae > UBA1189. The sequence continues at coordinate 833 of JAFQLT010000021.1, forward strand.
TGCAGGGATGGTGTAGGTATAGGTGTCTGCAATATCAATCCGCTCGTATGCTCCCTTCTCATCCAGGAAGTGCAAGAATATATGAGAACCATTTGTATTCTCGACCACGATGCCTTCCCTTATGGTAAATTCCTTACCCGTATTGATGCCTCTAACAACGATACCACCCTCGGGAAGCGTAAAGATTACCTCCTCATTGAACGATAGCTTAAGGTACTCTGCCATTGGTTCAGGAATCTCACTATCGGGAGTAACGCCTACAAGCTGCAACGAAGGAACTTCAACAGTAGAAGCCTCAGCATCAAACGTCACAGAAGACACACCTTCGTAGTTGGTGAACTGGAATGCGCAAGATGCAATCTTTCTCTCTAAAGTAAGTGTAATGGTATTACCAGATACCTCACTGTCAAGAGAGTGCAGCCAGTTGCCATATTCGTCTCTAAGTGCCAAACCGGCAAATGAGCATTCCCTATCGGCTGTCAATGTGATGACATCGGCAGCATCGAAGTGAATGAATCCAGACCTGAACACGGCATCAGAAACGGGCATCGTGTAGGGCAGCTCGTGCATCTCACGAATGTACCATGCCGCCGGAGTGCCAGCCCCACCATAATAGCTAATAATACCAGAACTTACACCACCAATTCCTCCATAAGCACCCTGGTGAGTACCAGCTACTCCACCATTGTGATCACCGGCATGGAGATACTGCGTTTGGTAGGAATTATCGCCCATATAACGAGAGGTCAAGATATTGAATTGTCCCTCGTGCTTATTACCAGGCTGGCTCAGTCGTAACGTACAAGGTTGCTCTACCAGATGGAATCTACCGGCATCATCGTAGTCCACATAAAGTCCTGTGGCTGCATGCTTCATCCTGAAGAAATAGTGCTTCTCTACAACCTTGACACCATTACGAATAGAATTCATCTCTTGGGTAGCGATGTTACCCAAGCCATTCAAGACTGGCTCAAACATAAAGCCCTGTTGCAAGTTGGCGCTGTTCACATCCTCCCACCATAAGGTATTGAGCGTATCGTTTACAGTTATAGCCTTTTCCACCTGCTGATTCACATAGAAGTTTTCGAATGCTGAGATAATATGGTAAACCTTACCGGGTTCGGGCATACGCAGACAAGGAGTCTCGTTTGCTTTGTATTGCTTCAAAGCCTGCAAAAGTTCAGTTACCATGGCTTCACACTCTGCCTCTGAAGCATTGTTGTCAACCAAGTCCCTCGCCTCGGAGATAGCCTCGCGCAAATAGCTGAAGTCATCGTAGTAATAGCCCAGCTCAGGGAACGGATACAGATCGAGCATCTCGGCCTCATCCAAGAGATAGCTCAATGCCATACGTTGATAATCTCCGTCAGTGATTATCATTCTTCTGGGGAAGGTATGACTCTGGTCTACAAAGCCGTCATTAGCACGAGAGATCATTCTGAAGCCGAAGGTGTCGTAACCGCCATTGGGCAGTGTCACCTCAAGGTAGTGCACCTCATCGGGAATGTTCTGCCATGCAGAGTGGAAGTAGGTCGTTGTCTTTCCATCGAAGAGTGCTGCGATACCGCCACCATCAGGAGCACTGGGATTCAACGCATTGTGGTCGGCATTGGAAGTGACATTGCCCTCTGTCAGCTCAATCTTCTGGCCATTGCCTTCATAGAACTCCAGCTCAGAGAGGCAGAAGAACTGCTCTTTGCCCTGACTTTTCACGACTGCGATACGGAATGTCTCCACCTTTTCCTCGAAACGATACATCGGAGAGGTGTAACTAACAATGAGTTCCGCTTCATCGTACCATTCGGTTCCCTCAATCCAACCATCTGCTGCAGCATGGTAGTCCAACGGCATAGTTGCATCCACCGTATCGGTGAATACGGGAGGTTCAAGAACGTCAGGTTCTACAGGGAGTTCGTTTATGCCGTATGTGGTTCCAGCGTATGTGAACTTCCAGGCTGCATCAGACATGACAGACCAAGCATCACCACCCATGACTTGTCCGTTCCTATAAGCACACAGAGGGGTGCCTGTACCTTCATAATAAATCAGGAAATATCCGTCATCGGCAATCTCCTCCTCGGTCTCGGTCACCTGAATAAAGGTACCGTTACCAAAAAAGTTGCCAGTGGCAAGATTCTTGACAACTACTCTGTCGGTAACGCCTACAATAGTATCGGTCATGTAGAATACCCAAAGCATGGTCTCATCCGTACTGTCTAACTCCTTCCAATACAAACCATTATGGTTAGTTGACTCATAGATAGACTTGTTTGGATCAAAACCGGTAATGGTAAATACCGGCAAGCACTTGGCTGCCTCAAAGGCTGCGATGGCGGCTTCGAGCGATGCCTTAGATGCGCTATCAGTGTTGGCCACAGCAACCAATGCATCATAAGCGGCTGTCGAATATTGACCAAGAGCGGGTTCTACCGCATGGTTGGCAGCATTAGCCTCAACAAGTTCCTGTACCTGAGCGACGAGAGCAGCCAGCTCTGCAGCCTCGGGGTCGGCAAGCGCAGCCAAAGCCTCGGCAGCATCAAAGTCACCCGCCTCGGCAATCAGCACGGCATTACCGACGTCAACAGTGCTCCAACGGTCAATGGTAATTTGGTAATCGCCACCGATATTGATGTTAGCATTTATGAAGTCTCTGAAACGTACCAACACACGGCCTTCTTCAAAGCTGGATGCATCGACAAACTCGATAGCATCGCCAACGCCAACAGCCAAGGTGCGGTCTCTCTTGACAAACTTCTTCGCACTTACACTATAGAGATAATAATCCTCGCCGTTTGCCGATAGGATGGCAAACTGCTGGCGGGCATCGGTTGCATCAATATCATATCCCTCTACAGTTGTGGTAGAGAAATAGGTACCCTCAGCATTGATAGCCCATGCACCACGTCCGTTCGTACTGATCGTGTAGCACTTGGTGGGGTCAGCAGCGGACAACTCGGTAACAGTTGCTGGAGCCGGAGTATCGGGCCGTGCAGGACACTCACGGATGTACCATGCCGAAGCAGTATCGAAACCGCCATACCAAGACACAATACCTGAGCTAATACCAGCAATACCTCCATAATTCCCTTGATTCTTACTCGGCACACCATTATTGTGGTCACCGGTATGAACGCAGTGAATGCGACCTCCACCATATTCATTCTCCACTCTGAATCTGAGACCGAACTGGCCTACACCGAGACAAGTCAGGTATACCGTACATGGCTGTTCGTCCAAGTGGAATTTCGCGCTGTCATTATAACTTACATAAAGACCTGTGGCAACATGCTTCAAGTTGTAGAAATACTGAGTCTCCGTTACCGTCGTGCCATTGCTAATGTTTATATCCATATTCCAAGAGAGATGCACACCGCTGTCGCCCAATACGGGTTCGAAGACGAACTCCTGCTGCAAGCTATCGGGACAAAGGTCTCCCCACCAAAGTGTGTTGTCAGAAGCATTGATTGTAATCGCCTTTTCTACCGACTGCAATTCGTAGAACGCGGAAAAGGCCGACACGATGCGGTATGCCTTGCCAGGCTCGGGCAGACGGAAGGTCTTGTCGCTTGACTCGAACTGTTCGACAGCCTGTGACAGTTCGGCAACCATCGCCTCACACTCAGCCTCAGAAGGCTCGCCAAGCAACAATGCCTCGGCCTCAGCAATGGCATCGAGCAGATAGCCGAAGTCCTCCACATAATAGCCCAGTTCAGGGGATGAGTATGGACGGAGTTCCTTGGCTCTGTAAAGCAGCACATCCAATGCATCACGATGAGGAGTGTTGGCACCATAGGTGGTTCCTACATATGTAAACTTCCAAGCACACGGAGAGTTGACTGACCACATTTCTCCACGATTTATTCTTCCATCGCTCCATGCACAGAGAGGGAATCCCATACCTTCAGGATAGATGAGGAAGAGTCCGTCATCGGCGATAGCCTCTTCGGTCTCTGTCACTTGTACGAAGAACGCATTGTCAAAGTAGTTGCCTGTGGCAAGGTTCTTGACCACTACCTTGTCGATAACACCTACAATGGTATTGGTCATGTCGAAGGTCCAGAGCATAGACTCGTCGGTGCGGTCGGTAGCTTTCCAGTGCAATTCGGAGTCAAGTTCATAGATAGACATCCCCGCTGCATAGTCACAAACGCCATCAATGGTGAACACGGGCAGACACTTGGCAGCCTCGAATGCTGCGATAGCCGCTTCGAGCGAGGCTTTGCTGACACTGTCGGCACCTACAGCTGCGGCCAAGGCCTCATAAGCAGCTGTAGAATACTGACCAAGAGCGGGCTCTACCGCATGGTTGGCTGCATTAGCCTCTACCAATGCTTCAACTTGTGCAATGAGGGTATTCAGTTCTGCTGCCTCGGGGTCGGCGAGTTGGGCCAGGGCCTCGGTAGCATCAAAGTCACCAGCCTCGGCAATGAGCACGGCATTACCTTCATCGATGATGCCCCAGCTGTTGATGACCATCTGGTTGTCACCACCGATATTGATGTTTGCATTTGCGATGTCTCTGAAGCGTACCATCACACGACTCTCTTCAAAGCTGGATGCATCGACAAACTCGATGGCATCGCCTGCACCAACGACCAGGGAGCGGTCTCTCTTGACAAACTTCTTCGCACTTACACTATAGAGATAATAATCCTCGCCGTTTGCCGATAGGATGGCAAACTGCTGGCGAGCATCAGCCGCATCCACATCAAACTCCTCAACACCTGTAGTAGAGAAGCGAGTACCATCTGTATCTACAGCCCATGCACCACGTCCGTTCGTACTGATCGTGTAGCACTTGGTGGGGTCAGCAGAAGCCAAATCATTCACCACGCCTTCTGGAGTATCAGGCACAACAGGCGTATCGGGCACCTCAGGAAGGTCGTTGATGCTATATGTAGTTCCTGCAAAAGTAAACTTCCAGGCTGAGGCGGAAGCGGCAGACAAATTATTCCATCGCACAATGGTCTGACCTGCCTGAGCTGCATGAACGGGAGCACCCGTACCTTCGGTATAGAACAGGAATAGTCCATCATCGGCAACAGCCTCACTGGTCTCTGTCACCTGTATGAAAGAAGCTCCCCAGAAAAGGTTTCCTGTAGCCAAGTTTTTGACCACCACCTTATCAGTAACGCCTACGATGGTGTCGGTCATATCGAAGGTCCAGAGCATAGACTCTGTATGCTCGGTTTCTCTCCAAAGCAGCGAACCTTCTTCGCTTTCATAGACAGACATGCCTAAGGCATAACCCCACACACCATCAATAGTGAATACGGGCAAGCACTTGGCAGCCTCGAAGGCTGCAACGGCATCGGCAACCTGTCTGAGTGTAGTTACCGTATTCTGTGCATCCTGCAACGCTGTATAACCTGCGGTAGAATACTGGCCGAGAGCTGGCGTCTCTGCATGATTCTCAGCATTAGCATCAAGGAGTGCTGTAATCTCTGCAGTGACATCAACCGCTATTTCAGAGACCGTCCACTCTGAAGCACCTCCATTGTCCCAACGAACCAATACGCCTGCAGCATCCATGTGTATCGACTTACCATTTGAGGTGAGCTTTATCTTGGCCTCATCATTCTCCGCATCTGCATAGACTACCAGCTGATAAGCGCCAGCCGCAGCTACGTTTTCCGTAACACCCACCATAGTGCTATTGTTACCAGGCTCGCAGAGATACTTACCGGTATAGGGGTTAAATACCTTCACGACACCATCAGCACACTCAAACTGCCAGACAGCAGCAGAAGAGGATGCATCTGCCGCACCTGAGACTTGGGTGCCTGCCACCTTCATGAAGCCATTATCACGAGCGGGAGTGTTGATGGCGAAGTACTTGCCACCCAATGCCTGAAGAGCAGTAGCCTTGTAGTCGGCCACACACTGATTCACGGTAGCGATAGCAGCTTCGATCGCAGAAATAGTGGCCGACTCTACCGTAACAGCTCCAACTGCTGCAATAGCCTCAGTCGCATCAGGATAAATCTCGGAAACAGTCTGTAGGTTCTCGAGTTCCGCAACAGCAGCAGCCTTTGCATCGGTGAGGAAGATGCTGAAGTCTTCAACAATCTCCACCGTAAAGATAGAGCCTGCATCATTGGCAGAGTATGAGGTATAGCCATCGTTGAATGTAAACTCATTCCAGCAGGCACCACCAAAAGGATCATCCCAAGGCCCAATAGAGAGTCCAGTCGTTCCGTCTCCATACGGAGTGACATTGATAGCCCAGGCAGTACCCTCTTCGGTCCAAGAGGTAACACTTGCCAACTTCTTAGTGGTAGCAGCGTTGTGTACATACATTTCATCTGTTGTTCCTGTAAAGTAGAACAACGAAGCTACTGACTTAGTATTTGAATCTTTCAAGCCTAACTCATCGCCGGCATAATACAAATACTTTCCCGAGGTTGAGCGCGTGTTGCTAATCGTATAGAACACCGGAGTCTCGGGGTTTTCAGTCATCTGAGGCAGATCCGTGGGAGCCGCCTTCACCATTGTCCCAGCACATAGGAGCAAGGACATGAGAAGAATAAAACTTCTTTTCATAACTAAAAAACTTAAGGTTAATAAATAGATTCGCTCACTATCTCATGCCTATAAGTTCTCCGGATTCGGCGCTATATACCTTTATATATATAAAAAAAGCGTGAGAACCTGTACCTGTTACCCGTCTCACTCTTTGAGGCCTTCGCATTGCCCTGTTCGTCGAAACGAGCAACGCAGACCCCACGCCGATATGTATTGATACGTCCAAATGGCCGTACTCGACTGCTTTTTTCGCAGCTTAGTACAGCATCCGGATATATGACATATCCCGTGGCATCTACTGTTGCTTTGTTTTTGACGAACAATTTGAAGTTTGCGAAGTTTCAAAGAGTCAAAACCAAAGCGCCAAGTAAACGCCTTTCCAAAATGTCATCCCCACCCTACCTCCTTGACTCTCATAAACGAATCAAGACACCGGCGTGAGGATGGTGCAAATGTAATATTTAATTCTGAATTATGAATTATGATTGTTAAATTATTTATAGAATAACTGCAAAAAAAGTTTAGTAACAACTTTATTAGTAACAAGCTTGTTAGTAACAAAACTATTACTTAACTTTGCCCAAGAAATACAATCAGATACACTGCCGTTATGAATAAAAAGCCTTTTATTTTTGGTGTTGCTACATCGGGAGAGAACTTCACCGATCGCACAAAAGAGACTGAGCGCTTGGTATCAAACTTCCGTCATGGAGTGAATACCGTGCTAATCTCTCCCCGACGCATAGGAAAGACCTCGTTAGTACAGAAAGTGTGCGACATCGTCAGGTCTGACGAATTGAGGATTGTGTATCTGGATATCTTCTTGTGCAGAAATGAGAGGGATTTCTATGATGCATTTGCCTCGGCAATACTCAAACAAACCTCATCGAAATGGGAGGAGTGGATGGAGAATGCCAAGATGTTCCTCTCCCGCATCAGCCCGAAAATCTCTCTCGGGCCAGATCCCACTTCGGAATTTTCCGTGTCCCTTGAACTAAGCCCCAAAAGCGATGACATCAACGACATATTGCAGTTGCCAGAGAAAATCGCGCAACAGAAAGGATGCCGTATTGTGGTCTGCATAGACGAATTCCAACAAATCGCCGAGTTTGAGGATTCAAAGACCTTCCAGAAACGTCTGCGTAGTGTGTGGCAATTGCAGAAGTCTGTTTCCTATTGCCTTTTCGGGAGCAAGAAACATTTGATGAATGAGCTGTTCGAGAAACGGAGCCTGCCATTCTACAAGTTTGGCGATGCGGTGTACCTTCCTAAAATCAGCACAGAAGACTGGGTAGAATATATCTGTTCCCGTTTCAAGGCTACAGGTAAGGAGATCAGTGAAGACATGGCAAGAGACATCTGCCATAGGGTAGACAACCACTCTTCCTATGTGCAGCAGTTGGCCTGGTTGGTGTGGGTGCACACACAAGAGGTGGCCACTGCCGAGGACTTCGACAATGCATGCCAAGACATCATTGACCAAAACACGCCTTTATTTGAAAAGCAGACCGAAAGCCTCACCAACTACCAACTCAACTTTCTGCGTGCCATCCTTGACGGGGTACACCAAGAGTTTACAAGACGCGAGGTGCTACAAAAATATGCATTGGGTTCCTCGGCAAATGTCTCCACGATAAAACGCGCTCTCATAAAGAAGGAACTGATAGAAACTGAAAACAGGCGAGTGGTAATATCCGACCCATTACTGAAAATATGGCTCGCACGTAACATCTGACCCCCTTGGCAAAGCACCCTATACCCCTTGGCAGAGAATCCGTGAACGGGCATTCTCTGCCAAGGGTATACGCGCAGATAGTGTGCGCATTGCATATATTAAGGAGACGTACCCGCGCCTCTTGAAATCGTCCCTATAGCGATTTTTCGTTTGGGGCCTGGCAGAGTTGAATTGAAAATTGAGAATTCCAAGTAGGGCCTCACGTCTAATTCTGTCCATAAACCCTAAAACCTTCCCGGCACCGGGGCATAGAAGCGGCTGTTCTTGCGGCCGAGGGCACGGAGGTAGCCTTCGTCGACCAGTTCGTTGAGGTACTTGAGGGCGAGGTGCTTGGAACATTCGCACAGCTGCTCCATCTGTGAGCGGTAGATGTAGGAGTGGTCGGCAAAGAAGGCGGCCAGGCGATGCACCACGATGGTGCGGGTGAGCAGGGTGCGCACGGCATGGCCTCCGCTCACGATCTCGGCACCGCGCAGCTCCTCCCTCAGCTCCTTGCAGGGGCGGAAGCTGACGCCCTTGACGATGACGTCGTGGTGGGTGACGTGGTCGGCAAGGTACTTGTGCTCCTTGAGGCCCAGCTTGAGGCTGAACGAGCCGATCTCGTCAATCTGCACGGTGCGCCCATCGAGGAGCGCTTGGCTCAGCTCGTACCCCAAGGCTTTGAGCACGGCCACCACGTCCACCTTGTTGACGCTGGTGGCATAGCCTATGCGCTCGGCCATCTCTTTGGTGGTCACTGGGGTGGAGGCCACTACGCTCACACCCATCAGGGGGTTCTTCTCGGTGGCTTCGCCCTGGAGGTCGTACCTAGGGTTCAGCTGGTAGGCAATGGTGCCACTCTTCTTTGTTGCTTTGGTCTTTCTCATAGGTTTTCTTTTTTATAACCACGGATTGCTCAGACTACTCAGATTTACGGCAACTCTCTGTCTTTGCGCCGGAGCCATTGTGTTTTTATCTGTGCAAGCTGCGCTATCTGTGGTTTCTGTTCGTGTTTCGAGCTGTTTGTCGGCGTCCATCCGCGCGGATGGACGCGACCGTATGCGTGTATGGTCGCGTACGTACGCGCGGATGGTCGCCAACAAACACACGCGAATACGGATGCAAATTTAAGGAAAGACAAGCAATATTGCAAGTCTTTCCCACTGATTTTATGTGCAGTAGCACCCCTTGACATCGGGATGCTGATGTGGTATCTTTGCGTAAGAATTGAGGGCTGCACCCTCGTAAAGTCTTCTATAGAAGCCTTTGGAATATCGGAAGCGATATTCATTCTTCCGCGACATCGCTTATGCTCGGCATAGATTAAGTGAACTTATCTCTGCTCTTGCTGGATCGCGATGTTGCGAACGAAAACGATGACGTACACCATATATATATTTACTATGAAAAGATTTTTTGTCAATGCAATCAACTGGCTGCGAAGCAGAGTAACAGCCATGATGAGGGAAGAGAGAAGAGTGAAAAGGGGAGCCACGAGCCCAGAGCCATCACCAGTCATGTATGACCAAACGCCGTTTGGTCCGCACGCTGCCCCGCCAAGCCACGACTCAACACTGCTCCGCGCCGAGGAGTACATCACCGGGCACTACCACGTGCGCTTCAACCGCCTGAGCCGCGAGCACGAGCTGCGTGAGCGGGAAGGTGACACTGCCGCCTGGCAAGTGCTCGACGAGGCGCTGTGCTGCACGCTGCTGATGGAGATGCAGCATGAGGGCATCGGGCTGAGCAAACCCTATCTGGTACGCACCGTGGTGAGGGGATACAAGCAGGTGACGCACTACCACCCCGTATGCAGCTACCTCGATGCGCTGCCCCAGTGGGATGGGCACGACCATATCGGCGACCTCTTCCGCCGCATCACTCACGATGAGCAGCAGCTGCTATGGCTGCGCCGCTGGCTGCTGGGCATGGTGGCACAGGTGCAGGGCCGACTGGGGCGGTATGGCAACAGCGTGTGTCCGCTCATCATCAGCCGTCAGCAGGGGTGGGGAAAGAGCCAGTTTGCCAAGCTCATCGTGCCGCCCGAACTGCAGATGTTCTTCGCCGACACCTTCAACCTCGCACAGGAGGAGACCTGCCTGCGCCGTATGGCCTCGTACTGGCTCATCAATGTGGATGAGCTGGACCGCTTCTCGACCCTGCGCATGGCCACGCTGAAGAATCTGGTGCAGCTGGCCACCATCACGTTGAAGCGCCCCCATCGCGGACAGATGGAGGAGATGGAGCGCATGGCCTCGTTCATAGCCACCAGCAACCGCCGCTACCTGCTGCGCGACGAGACGGGTAGCCGCCGCTTCATCTGCGTGGAGCTGGAGGCACCCATTGATGTGACCACGCCCGTAGACCATGCCCAACTCTATGCGCAGGCACTGGCAGCCCTCGCGGCGGGCGAGCGCAGCTGGTTCGACGACACCGAAGTGCGCCTCATCGAAGCCCACAACCAGGGTTTCTCGACCCGACGCGGCGTGTGGGACCTGCTACTCCGCACCTTCGAGCCATGTGAGGTGCCCGAGTCGATGGAGGAGCGCCAGGCACTGCTCTGGCCGGCCACGCATGTCTACGACTGCCTGCGCGAGAAGTCGCCGTCGGCCATGGAGGGCATCGAGCGCACCACCTTCGGGTGGTACCTCAAGGAGATCGGTGCGCATCAGGTGCGTGTGGACAATCGCCGGCTTTGGGCGGTGAAGCGAATTGCCAATGCCAAGGGGTAAACGCAAATCATTATATAGCACAATGCTATGTATATCAGCACTAAAAGGCATCAGAAAGGCCCATTCTGCCAAGGGGTATACCCTACCCCTTGGCAGAATATAACCCCCGAAACGCTCACGTCGCCAAAGCAAAGTTTCGGGAGTAAGTTAGGAAAAACAGCCTTTTCGAATTACCTTTGCATCACCAAATCATCAGTCAGACCTATGCGCCGAATCATACTCCTGCTAATAACCCTGCTCTCCTTGGCCTCGTGCACCTCGCTACGCTATGCCGGTGTAAACCGTGTACGCAACTACGACATCAGTTCGCCCGAAGTACCCGAGCCCTTCAACGGTTACCGCATCGCCTTTGCCTCGGACTTCCACTTGGAAAGCAAGTTCAAGGAGCGTCAGCTGCACGGCACGGTGAAAGCATTGAAGGCCCTTGCGCCCGATGTGCTACTGCTTGGCGGGGACTATCAGGAGGGATGCGAGTATGTAGCTCCTCTCTTCGAAGCACTGGCACAGGCCACCCCACCCGACGGCACCTATGCGGTATTGGGCAACAACGACTATGAGCGCTGCACGGAGCTCATACGAGCTGCGATGAGAGCGCACGGCATTGTCCTATTGGAGGACTCTATAGCCACCATACATCGCGGAGCCGACAGCATCATCGTATGGGGAGCCAATGCCTATGCAGGACGTTACCCCACAGCACCACACAGGAGAGGTAGCCTGCCGCATGGGAGCCAAGCCGGAATGTGGAAGGCGGAGCCAAGAAGCCGGGAGCCGGACACCCGCGATCAGCAGCCACCCCTCATCAGTCAAGAGGACTTTACCGTGTTGCTCACCCACACCCCTGACTACGTCGAAGAGCCCGAAGCCGGCATTGCCGACCTCTCCCTTGCCGGACACACCCATGGCGGGCAGGTCACCCTCTTCGGACTATACGCACCCATCACTGCCTCGAAGTACGGGATGAAATACCGCACAGGACTCAAGCGCAGCTGCCACGGCACTCCCATCATCATATCGAACGGACTGGGCACCTCACGCCGCCCCATACGGCTGTTCGCCCCGACGGACATCGTCGTGGTTACCCTGCGCCGCACGCAAATATGACCCATCTGTATGGAGGGCTATCCACGACAGCAAAAAGGAAGAGGATGCGCAGATGACCGCACACCCTCTTCCTTGCACTATCTATAAAGATTACCTTTACCTCTTTACTATCTTATATACACGGGTAGAGCCATCCTCATACTCGGCAGCCACTATCGTGACGCCATCTTCGGGTGAGGTCAGCTCCACGCCGTTCTCGCTATAGTAGCGGCGAGATACCACACGCATCCGGGACTGTGCCACGCCGGTGCCCTGCACG
>JAFQLT010000022.1 GCA_017396545.1 Bacteroidaceae bacterium
CTCGCTCTTCAGGAAGTCGAGTGCCTCGGTAGTGGGCTGTGCAGCTTCGCCGGGCTTGGCGGTGAGGATGATAAGCTCGCACTTGTCTACCAGGCCCTGCAGCCAAACGGTGTAGTCTGTAACCTCCTCGATGCGCCATGTGCCGTTGTAGCAGAGGGCAGCCTCGTCCTTGGCAAACACGTTGCCCGAGAGCTCGGCACTGAGGCGCTTCACTGCGCCTGTCATCTGGGCACTGTAGCCCTCTACGGCAGAGAGCGTCACCACGCCGGGGATGTAGCTGTAGTTCTTGGTGGCAATGGTGGCCTTGTCCATACGGATGGGCGTACCCTTGCCGGTCATCTTGATGGCCGTGTTGTAGTCGCCCATCGTCAGCTGCTGACCGCTGTAGAGGTTGGAGAGCAGGTAGCCTCCCTCGGTGGGAGTGAACTGCCAGAGCTCTTCCGGCTCGGTCTGCGGTGTATAGTGGAAACGCACGCCCTCGCCCTTCTGGTACATGGACGAGCCTTCGTACTGACGCTTGAAGTAGGTCGATGCCGATACGATGCGGTAGGTCTTGCCTGCCTCGGGCTGCACGACGGGAGCCTCCTTGAAGGCGGCAATGGCAGCATTGAGGGCTGTCACATCGTCGCCTGCCGTTGCGTTGAGTGCACTCTGCAGGGCATCGTATGTCTCTGCTTCAGGATAGCCTACGCCACCGCGTACGCTCTTGGCAAGCAGCTCCTCGGCCTCCATCACAGCCTGCTCGGCCGGGGTGTATTCCTTGGGTTCAATATAGTGCTTTGCATAGGTGTAGCCCAACTGGTCGAGTATCTCGTCGTGCGACTGCAGGCGGCGGTAGAAGCTCACCCAGTCCTTCTGGCTGTTGGGCAACCAACCCACCTCGGCCAAGGCGAGGATACGGGGCAGGAGGCAGTATTCGAGCTCTTCGTTGTCGTTGAGCGTCTCGGCCCAGAGGTTGGCCTGTGCGCCCCAGCAGAACTCCTCCTTACCGCTGAGATAGGCCACGGGATTGAGCGAGTACACTCTTTCTACCGTGTTCACTCCCCAACCGCCATAGTAGGGTTCGTCGATGAGGGCATCGGCGTCAGACACCTGCGGGAAGTCGATGTAGACGTGTGAGTAGGGGCACATGATGCACTCAAGGCCATAGCCGGCTGCGGTTGCCGAGGGGGCACCGCCACCGTTCCATGCCATCACGACGGGGCGTACGGTGTTGCTGTTGTCCCAGTGTGCAAGCACCTCGTCCCACACGACAATGTCCTTGCCGTATTCGTCCTTCAGGAAGCGGCCGAGCTTCTCTACCAGCCACGACTGCAGCTCGTGCACACCGGCAAGTCCCTCCTCCTCTACACGGCGGAGGCAGTCGGCGTTGTTCTGCCACTGGTCTGTGGGGCACTCGTCGCCACCCAGGTGGATGTAGGGGAAGGGGAACACTTCGGCTACATGGCCCAGCACGCACTCAAGGAAGTCGATAACCTCGTCCTTGCCTACATTCAATACATCCTTCGATATGCCGCCGTCGATACGTACCTCGTACTTCTTCGTGGGGTCGCAGCTGAGTTCGGGGTATGAGGCCACGGCAGCCACCATGTGGCCGGGGAGGTCAATCTCGGGGAGGATGTCGATGTTGCGCTCGGCAGCGTATGCCACAATCTCGCGCAGGTCGTCAAGCGTGAAGTACATGCCGCGGCCATACTCCGTGTCGTCGAAGAACTTCTCGCCGTCGCCATTGTTGGTGAATGAGCCGGAGCGCACGGCACCGATCTCGGTGAGCTTGGGATATTCGGGAATCTCGATGCGCCAGCCCTGGTCGTCGGTGAGGTGCCAGTGGAAGCGGTTGAGCTTGTAGAATGCCATGATGTCGAGCACCTTCTTCACCTCGTCCTTGTCGAAGAAGTGGCGTGCCACGTCCATCATGAAGCCACGGTGGCCGAACTGGGGCTTATCCTTGATGCATACTACGGGGATGTTCCACAATACGTTAGATACGGCATCGGCGAAGAACTCGCGCGGCAGCAACTGCATCAACGTCTGCAAGGCATAGAGCTCGCCACCGAAACTTGAGGTCTTGATTTCGATGCCGTTCTCCTTCACGTCAAGTGTATAACCATCACGGGGCAGTGTCTCATCGGCGCCAAACCAAATCTCGCCTGCAGCGGCTGTCGCAGCAGCTTTCTTGACATCTAACTTTATGCCTGACGACTTCTCGTATTGTGCGGCAAAGTTCTCTATATGCTCCTTCATTCCATCGCTACCATAGGCAATGGCGTTGAGCTTAGTGAAGTCGAACGTAGCATCGCTCACCGTAATCTCCTGCGGATAGGGGATGAGGGAGATCTTGCCCAAGTTCTCGAAGGCTGCAGCATCGACAAACTTCACGGGATTGTTCTGGTCGCCATTGTTCCAGAGACCGGCACCACGGTTGTCGCTTGGGCCGCCCCAGAGATTCATTGCTACATCTGCGTTACCCACAGGATGCACTTCATAGCCCTCGCCCGAAGTGGTGATGGTGAAGCGGTTTACGCCCGTAGCCGAAGCCGATGACTTCACCTTCTCGTCTCTCGCAGCCGAGCTCACGTAGAGCATATAGCCCTTCTTGTTGGTGAACTGGTAGCCGTCTGTGTCGTTACCCGTCACCTTCCACAGCTGGGCATCGCTGCCTACAGCGGGGCCTACGGAGATTTCGGCATCGGGTGTGGCTGCCGTGATGGCCTTGCCACCGTTCATGAACTGAATGAGATACCACACCGTGTTCTCATCGGTACTGATTGTCGGGAAGCCCTGTGCCAGCACCCCGGACATGCTTGCCACAAGGGCAAGCGCGAGAAGTAGTTGTTTCTTCATTGTGTTTTGTGGTTTATGTGTATTCATTTGTATATTAGCAACTTACAGGGGGGTACGCGGCGTTCCCTCCCATAGTACAGGACAAAGATACAGATAAATAATAATATATAAAACTTTCTTAACGAAAAATCGGGCTTGCCCGATGGAAAAATCAGGTAGACCCGATAAGAAAAACAGGCTTGCCCACTGGAAAAAACGGGTTTGCCCAATGGACGGGACGGGCAGACCCGATAGAAGAGTGAGAGCCGCCCGGAAGGAAAACGGGCGGCTCTGATTGCTCGTGCCAGACGGTCTTTATTGCTCGTGCCAGACGGCTCAGACCTTATGCATGTCTGTTACATGTCGATCCTCTGGCCGTTGGTGTTGTACTTCATGCCATTGCGCACGATGACGATTTGGTTGCCTTGCAGGTGCATACCGTCTTTCAGCCCGTCGCGCTCCACCTGCGCTACGCTGCTCGGCACCTCTGGCTCATACTGGTGCAGTGTCCAGAGCGAGCACTTGTTGTTCTGGCCGATGGGGTTGTGCGATGCCAGGCGAAGGTTGTCGGCACCGCCCTGGTGGTTGTTGAGGTACTTGCCTCCGCCCATGGTGAAGTATACGTAGGGGTCGTTGGCGTTGATCTTCCCGAGTGTCCAGGCGGTCTTGGGCTCGGCATCGAACGATATGTCCGACTGGCTGTCGTTGGCGTTGATGTACTTGCCCGACACTTCGCTCCTGATGTAGTATGCCCCCTCGGCGGCCTTGTCGAATGAGAACTTGCTTCCCTTGGAGCTTTGTCCGTTGATGGTGCCGTCGTTGTCGGTGATGAAGCGGGTGCTATGCCCGTCGTTGGGCTGGCACTCCAGGGTGTAGAGCTTGCCTTCGCTGATCTCGGTCACTACGACAGACTCGTCGGGGATCTCGGGTAGGGTGACATTGAACATGCTGCTCTCCGTGTGCTCGCGATGGATGATCTCGATCATCTGCTTCACCACGGCGGGGTGCTGTGCTGCCACGTCGGTGTCCTCGTGCAGGTCTTTCGACAGGTCGTACAGGCGCGGGCTTCCTCCCTGCACCACCAGCTTCCAGTCGCCCATGCGCAGGGCCATCATGTCGGTCTCGTGGAACTCCCAGTATAGGAACTCGTGCTTCTCCTGTGCGGCATCGTTGCCGGTGAGGGTCTCCTTGAATGAGATGCCGTCGTAGCGACGCTCTTCGGTGCTGTTGGCCAGGCTATACTGGCTGCCGTCGAGCCCGGCATAGTCGAGCAGGGTAGGCATGAGGTCGTAGAAGGCCAGCTGGTGGTCGTTGACCGTGCCGGCAGGTACGCCGGGGCCCTTGGCGATGAAGGGGATGCGGATACCGCCCTCGTGGGTCGAGCGCTTGGTGCCCTGCAGCAGGGCCTCCTGGTTGAACCAGTCGGGGTCGGCACCACCCTCCCGGTGCGGGCCGTTGTCAGAGGTGAAGATGACCAGCGTGTTGTCGGCAAGGCCCTTCTCCTCGAGCTTGGCGAAGATTTCGCCCACCTGGATGTCGAGGCGCTCTACCATAGCGGCAAACTGGGCATGGCGGCCATAGTTGAGGTAGTACCATGAACCGAAGTCGCCACCGAAGTTGCTGTCCTGCCCTTCGAAGCGCTTGGTGTATTTCTCTACCAGGCTGTCCTGAGGCTGCCACAGCTCGGCGTGGGGCAGGGTATAGGTGAAGATGCCGAAGAAGGGTTGCTCGCCGTCCTGGCGGTCGATCCATTCGAGGGCATACTGATGTATGAGGTCGCTCGTGTACTGTTCGCGGTTCTCGTAGTCCTTGTTGTTCGAGGACACAGAGGCGTGCTGTATGTTCTGCTTCAGCGTGTCCACCACCACGTGCTTGTCACCGTACTTCTCGGGGTCGTAGCGGTTGAGGAAGTTGGGGTAGTAGGTGTGTGCCTGGAACTGGCAGATGTATCCGTAGTAGCAGTCTATGCCGCGCTTGTTGGGCAGCGAGGCGCTGCTGCTCTGTCCGCTCTTCGAGGTGTCGGTGTTGCCGTTGGCATCGAGGGCGTAGGTGTCGGGGTACTGCATGTTGTAGTAGCCGGCTGCCCACTTGCCGAACATGCCGGTGGTGTAGCCATTCTCCTTCATCACCTCGGGGATGATCTTGTGGGTCATGAGGTAGGGCTCCTGGCCGATAATGGTGTAGTCACCATTGTTGCCGAACACATTGCCCCGATAGGCACTGCGCCAGTACTCGCGGTTGCCGCGCACGTGGGTGTGTCCCGTGTGCTGGCCTGTCATGAACGAGGCACGCGAGGGAGCACTCACGGGGCTGCCTGCGTATGCCTGTGTGAATCGCATACCCTCCTCGGCCATGCGGTCCAGGTTGGGGGTGTCTATACGTCTTTGCCCGTAGCAGCCGAGGTCGGCATAGCCCATATCGTCGCACATGATGTAGATGATGTTGGGGCGTTGGGCGCGTCCTCCATCATTACTCCCGGTGGCTTGGTCCTGGGCACCTGCCGTCAAGGGTAGTAGTCCCATTGCAGGGAGAAGAAGGTCTTTTACTTTTGTCATACAAAGGTGTTTTTTTATGTTATAAGATTGTTTCCCGTGCAAAGATAGATAAAAAAATGTGAATTGAAAGGGAAAGTGCTGCATTTCTGCCTTGGGCGGTAGAGAAAATGCAATCTTTTTCTACATTCGCCCGCTGAAATTTGGTATTTCATTTGGCTTGTGCTAAATTTGCAGCTTATTTATTATAGGATAACGTTAATCAAAAACTAACAGCAATATGGCACAACAAGAAGAAACCTTCAAGAAGATTGTATCGCACTGCAAGGAATACGGATTCGTGTTCCCCTCATCAGAAATCTACGACGGACTGGGCGCCGTGTATGACTACGGACAGATGGGTGTGGAACTGAAAAACAATATCAAGCAATACTGGTGGCAGTCAATGGTACTGCTCCACGACAATATCGTGGGTATAGACTCGGCCATCTTCATGCACCCCACCATCTGGAAGGCTTCGGGTCACGTGGATGCGTTCAACGACCCCCTCATCGACAACAAGGACTCGAAGAAGCGCTACCGCGCCGACGTGCTCATCGAGGACCAGCTGGCCAAGTATGACGAGAAGATTGGTAAGGAGATTGCCAAGGCTGCCAAGCGCTTTGGCGAGGCTTTCGACGAGGCACAGTTCCGCGCCACCA
>JAFQLT010000003.1 GCA_017396545.1 Bacteroidaceae bacterium
TACCTCCCATAACTTTAGCAACTTGAGGGCGAGAGTACGATTCTGTGCATCTCTGACTTTATATACTGTACCGAAAGTGCCTTCGCCCAGAAGTTTTAGAACCCTATACTTGTGTTCTATGCTGTCGCCCGGAGTGTAAATGCATCTGCTCGGTGCTAAGATAGGCATAGGTTATCCTTTAAAAATAAATCGCCTGTTGCCTAAAATGATTACTGCCCCATCTTCCAGTTTGGTCTTCTTGGCTATATGGAGATAAGTGGTCTGTAGTTGGCTCTTATCTTCTATGTACCAAGCACCGTCCTCGTATGTCAATACGGCCTGTTCCCTTGATGTAATGGAGTTATTGTTAGGGTCTGTATTGTCCCGATTGAGCACGATGGAATTACCTGTATAGTTGATGGCTTCGGGAATCTTTTCCTCTTCCTCCCAAGCTATGGGGGTCAACGAACACAAGGCTCCGTTTTGGGGTTTAGCCCAAGGATTGATAGTCCCCATCTTGAATGGCTTTCCGCAGTTGGCACAGAAACTGTATTTCGCAGGCACCCTCTTGTGACAGTTCGGACATTCTATCAGTTTCTCGTTATGCTGCATATTGGCATGATTGTTATCCAACGGTGATTTTTCTGCCTTTACTTGGGCATCTCCACAATTGGGACAGTTTGAAGTATCTGAATTGTACAGATAGCCACAACTATTACACTTGACCAATATGCCTGCATCATTTGAAGAACTCTCCCGTACTGTTTTCTTCAATTTTTCCTCAGGAGCTTCAACATATTTGTTTGCAGATAATGAAGGACGTTCTACCATGCTTCCACTCAACGGAGCATTGCATTTTTCACATTTCAAAGCACCAAGGTTGTTTTCCCAACCGCAATTACGACATCGCATAGCTTTATCATTTAAGCCGTAGATTCCCCTAACCGAATGACTTTATAGGTTAAAAAGAAAAAACGTGGGAATCTGTACCTCTTGCTTATCTCGCATACTGGGCTCTCGACTGCCTTTTACTGAAGATAAGCAATGCAGAAGCCCACGCTGAGATATGCACATACAGATATAGCATCAGCTATACGATGTAAAGCAAACCCAAGCAGGACATTTCTCATTGCCTTATCGCGCAGTAAAAGCTTGAATTGTCGAGATTCAGTATGCCGCGGATAAGACGTTAAGTAAACGCCTTTTCTTTATATGTCAAAGAAACCCACCCCGTCCTCCTTTTCATGCGAAAAGGCTCAGCGCGGATTCTCGGTTGCAAATGTAAACAATAATTCACAATTGACAAACTGCAACTGATGTTTTTTTCGAAAATATGTTTTTAGTAATGTGTAAATTGTTGCTTAGTAACTTGCTAAATTCATAACTATAAAGCCTGCCTTCGAAGAGTAACGTCTCGTCAGAGTGTCAGAGTGGATCCCCTTAAAGGAGGCGATTTCTTGTTTCATCGCGAAGAAACAAAATCTTCTTCGCGATGTAACAAGATTTTCATCGTGAGGGTGTGATTGAGTGTGCTTAGGAAATCGAGTGGTAGGAAAACAAAAGTAGGAGGAAACTACTTTGGTTTTCCTCCTACTCGAATCGTCAATCATTATCAGATTTATTTCACATAGGTTTTTTTGCCATTGATGATATAAATTCCAGGAACTGTTATCTTGCGCTGTCGCTGGCCATAGAGGTTGTAGATGACGGCATCATCAATTGCCGCCGCTTCATCAGCCGACAGATACGTGATAGAAATTGAGGTGGTCTCCGTGTGACGTCTGTTTGCCAGCTCCTGTAATTCGTAGGTTTCACTGGTTTCAATAGCCGTGATATACCATTGGGATGCTACTGCACTGGGGCTCCATCCTACCACTTGGTATCCTTGTGTGGCGGCACAGTGCATGCTCTTGTTGCCGTCCAGTGTCCACAGTCCGTTACCCATATCGCTCAGTCTGTATGCTGTGGCTTCTGATGTGGTGGTCGCACTTCCTTCCAACGGCACACTGGTGGATATTGCCTTGGCATAGGTGCCCGTACTCTTGTTCTTCACATAGTAGGTGCCTTCGTTTGTTGCAGCCTCGAAGTACCACAGCTGTGCATCGCTGTTGGCAGTCGTTTCGCCTATAATGACGTTGCTTCCATTGATCGACATGGAGAGGTTAGGGTACGCCTTGTTCACTAAACGGTAGGCGCTGCCCTCCACAATGCCGATACGGGCGCTTTCATCATTTTTCACCTCAACATACGCCTGATAGAGTGCATTGTATCCATCATCGTAATAGGCGGCATTCTGGTTGTCGTAGAAATTCTTGGCCACATCGTAGATGGGTTGTAGCTCGAACAATGCCGATGCATCATAGTAGCCGACTTTGCATCCTGTGGTGTCAGACAATGCCAATATCTCCTCTACGAGTTCCAGTTGCTTGCCCAACAGTGCACGCTTGGCATCGGTGTTATCGGTATCCATCACATTCACCGCTTCGGTGAGGGTATTGTCAGCATTGACTACGGCTATTTGCAATTGGTTCAGGGCAAGGGAAGCAGCGACATCGTCAGCTATGGCAAACGATTTCTTGTCAGAGAAACCAATCAACACACTGTCAGTGTCATAAATGATGAAGCCCACACCACCTGTACCATCCATCGTTATGGTATTGCCCGATACCGCGTAGGTGTAGCTTGTCTGGACTGTATCGCCGAACGTTGCATAGTTACCCACCTCAGCACATACTGTAGAGCCGCTGTAGAATGCCAGCGTGTCGCCTTTATGGCTCACAATGGGTTCGCCTGTGGCATCGTTGATGAAGAGTACGGCGATGTTCTCCTCGTAGCCCAAAGCCTTGACTTCGGCAATGGCGGCATCAATATCATCCTGTGTCATCGTATATACGGCACTGGAGTAGTCGCCTACATTGCGGTTGTTCATCACCTCGAAGCAGCCATAGGCACGGAAGAACTCTGTCAGGTCGTCACCCGATGCCAGGCAGCATTTCTTATAGAAGTGGAGTAGCGATGTGGCACCGCTCTGGTTGTACTGGATGACCATCGGGTCCTGACGCAGCATCTCGAAGAGCACGGGGTAGAACTTGGGGTTATGACCAAGGACATGGTAATAGAGGAACATTTTGTAATACATGTGTGTCAGTGCCCAGATGTTGTTGCTGAAGAAGTCTGTACCCTCAGTAGTATACTGCGCAAGCACATTGCTCAACGCACCGTCTGAGCCATTATAACGCGAGGTGCTTTCACCATAGTACCAGAGTACTACATTGGAGAAGAGATTATTGGTGACCTCAGTGAGCCCGCGCATGTTGAGTATTCCTTGGTGTTGGTGACCTATCTCATGGGCAGGTCCCCAGTGCGAACCTGCATCTGTAGGCATGCTTTGCATGATGCCGCTCAACGTATTGAAATGGTATCCGCAGTGGTCCCAACCGGCATACATGAAGCTGCTGCCACCAACACCGAACGACAGACCGTGTACATTATAGTAGTCGCTATAACCGCTTGCATAGTCGCCGGCATCATTACCCGTGTACTCGAATACATAATCCTTGTCCGAATAGGGGGACTTCAGAGCCTCGGCTTTTGTTGTCGCTTCATCAAGTACACCCAGCACAAGGCGTTCCCACAGCATCACATCGTCCCATTCATCAATCACATTCTCGATACTTACCCGGTCGTTGAGGTAGTAGGCCATGCCCTTGCAGCCTTCGACATCATGGAGCGGGAACTGCAGGGTCATATACTTACCCAGTACAGTGACATCGGTCTGTGTAGCGCGTGCCTCGATGTAGTCCCAATCGGCAGCCTTGTCCGGAGTGTATAGTGTATCGCCCACCTTGTTGTAATAGCCATTGATGTAGCCACCTTCAATATGTATCTTCAGATCATCGTAGTCTGATAGCTTTCGTGCTTTGGCCTTGTTGCCACGTTTCCCGTTTGACGTGTCAAAGGTGTGCACCACGTAGTTGACACAGTAGTTGGTACTGTTGGTGTACGAGGGTATCACGTTGAGGCCTTCGTGTAGCTGTATGCCATCGGCATAGCCGCCTGGCTTGCCATGTCCTGTATATGAGGAGAGGCAGAGCGAGGCTCCCTCAGCGACCGTCCCTTCTACCATCACGTACAGAGCCTCCTTGGCATTGGCAAAGATACCCGTAGGATTGTTCAGGTTGGTATGTGCTTTGAGGCCGAGTGCCTTGGCTGCTGCTTCGGGTTCATTGTAAGGCTCGTAGAGTTGCACACGGTACTTCTTGGCATAGTTGGTATCCCAATCGGGCTTGATGGAGTCGCAGTTGTCCTCTGTCCAGTTGGCTGTATATACCTTGAGTACCATCTGTTGCAAGGCCTCGGGCAATGCCAGATAGTCGGTGTCGGTCTTTACGGCATCCTCCGTAGCGAACGATTTTTTCAGTACGGTACATGCCTTATCCGAGAAGAGGTTGTCAAGGGCAGTCTGATATCCTGCTACGGTTACGGCCTCGGGGTCGATGGCCGCCAGCTTCGCCCAATTGGCCTCCAATTCTGATTCGTTGATATCTACCACGTTCATAGTCCATTGTGTGGCTGGGTTACTGCTTTCCCAACATACTATTCTCCCCACATTGGAAGCATAGTGCATACAGTTGTATGCGCCTGTTGTATTGGTGGCACGCAGGGTATAACCTGAACCTGCTGACAAGCTGCCCAACTTGCAGTTGGCATCCAGTCCATCAGCCTTAACCATCGTCCATGCCACCGAAGTAGCATTCGAACTGCGCAAATAACGTCCGTTGGCAAGATTGCGCAAGCTGTAGCTGCCATCGTCATTCATCGTGGCATGCCACAGTTGCCCGTAGTCGCTTGTGTCGGTAGCAGCTATGGAGATGTTGTTGTTGGAGATGATGCTCATCGAAGAGCTGCTGTTTCCTACATTTACAAAGTTGTAAACCTTTCCATCTGAAAGTTGTGCTTTTGCTGCCAAGCATGCGAGCATCAGCAGCATCATGGTTTTGATTTTTCGATAGTAACACATGTTTTTGATAGATTAATTGTTTTTTAATATTGTTCGGATTTATCCGACATGTTGTGATCACTCTGTCCTGGATTGTAAACTTTACAATAATTGTGTTGTCGTTTGTAAATTACACTATGGAAACATGCAACATGGGCAAATTGTTCATGTTTACAGGGAATTTGCTGAAAATTACTAACAAAAAAATACAGAATAATTAAAAATAACTCACAGACATTTGATTACAAACGTGCTAAAACTGATGCTGTAAGTTAAAAATGTCAAACGGGGAACACTTGTTTACTTTTGTCTAACTCATCCATCAATCCCATTGGTCATATTCTTGCTTGTAAAGGGGAGAAACAATTGTCTGACAGAGAGAACAAAGACGCAGGAACTATGATGAAAAATCAAATCATAACTTATGATTACTTAATCACAACTTATAATTAAGTAATCAGGACTTGTGATTACTTAATCAGAACTTATGATTAACCTTTATATAAGGGGAGATGGAGGTTTTATTTATAAGGACTTTAGAAGTTGATAGCTATGTAAACAGTAAACAAAGAGGTTAATGATGGTTGTTCACCATCCGCCATTAAGCATTGAGGTGTATTGCTTTGAAACAAAAAGCGGTGGCGAAAATCTCGCCACCGCAATTATAGATACAAAGTTTTCGCTCTCTTTACTCTACAGGAATGTTCTTGTTTACATTCTTACAGCCGATAAGGGCATAGAAGAGGATGTAGGCAAGCATGGCTACGATGAGCCAGTAGCTGGGGATGTAGCCGATGTTGAGGGCGAGCACGTTGTGCTGGATGAGCGGCATGATGCCACCACCCACAACGAGCATCATGAAGATACCCGATGCCTGTTCGGTATATTTGCCGAGTCCCTCAACGCAGAGGTTGAAGATAGCGCCCCACATGATGGAGGTGCAGATACCGCAAGCTGCGATGAAGGCACACTTGAGAGGCACTTGTCCACCCTTGACGGTCATCTGTATGCTTTCGGGCAGGACGATGGCGATGAGCAACAGAAGGATGGCCAGTGATGCCACACATATCATCTGGGTGCGGGTAGATACCTTGCCGCTGATGACGGAGCTGAGGAAGCGTCCTATGAGCATAAGGAACCAATATGTGGCTGCCAGGAAGCCTGCAATAGCTGCCGAACCCTCGAAGCCGAACGAGTTGATGTAGAAGAGCATTTCGTTGGGAATGCCAATCTCAAGGCCTACGTAGAAGAAGATGGCTATGGCACCCAGTACGAAATGGCGGAAATGCCAGGCGCTGTGCTCATACTTCACGTGCTTGCCACGGCCAAGCGCAGGCTCGGGAACGGCTACACGGGTTATGATGATGAAGGCCAGGGCAAATACACCCATACCGATGAAGAGTAGGGGAGCAACATCGCCCATGCTGGTCTTGTCGGTTACAGTACCTACCAGTACGCCGACGAGCAGCGGGGTGAGGGTACCGGTGAGTGAGTTAAGCGTGCCACCCGTCTGTACAAGCTGGTTACCCTTGTTGCCACCACCACCGAGAAGGTTGAGCATGGGGTTCACTACGGTGTTGAGCATACATACGCAGAAACCGCAGATGAAGGCACCGAGCAGGTAGATGATGAGGTTGAGCGCTACGGCCTGTCCGCCTACGCTGAATACGGCGATGTCGGCACCGAAGATGCTGCTGAGGTACTGCACCAGCAAGCCGATGAAACCGACGGCGAGAGCTATGAGAGAAGTCTTCTTATATCCTACGGTAGTGAGCATCTTGCCCGCAGGAATACCCATGAAGAGGTAAGCGGCAAAGTTCATCATATTTCCCATCATACCGGCCCACTCATAGGTGTAGCCCCAAATAGTACCAAACGGTGCAGCCATGTTGGTAACGAACGAGATCATCGCGAAGATGAAGAACATGGTAATGATGGCTACCATGTTGCCATTCTTTTTTGTTGTACTCATTGTTGTTAAAGTATTAATGTTTATAAAATTGTTCCTACTCGCTGAACGTGTCGCAAAGATACACTTTTCTAACAATATATACTAACACCGTAATATCTTTTCTTGTTTTTTTCTTTTGATTAGGATATGAAGAAAGCGGATGCGCTGTGTGCGCATCCGCTGGTTGTTTTGTGTTTAGCCTTTAGTGTTTAGTGTGTAACCTCTAAACCCTAAACTTTAAACTATATTAGTCGAGTTTGCGTGAACCGTCGCCGATAACTACATCGTATACGAGGGGAGCGTGGCCAAACTCAGCGGTGAACTTAGCCTTGGCTGTCTCTACGAAGTTATCGTACAACTCGTTCTTAACGAGGTTGATGGTGCAACCGCCGAAGCCA
>JAFQLT010000023.1 GCA_017396545.1 Bacteroidaceae bacterium
CGCACCCAGTTGATAGTTGGGTTGGTAGTAAGCAACATTCGTGGAGTCTTGAAGGTCTCGTGAGTACGCCAACGAAGACGCGAGAAGAGCACCTCGACAGCCTTTTCCGATATCTCCGACACCTCATCGACCATTGCGATTGTGTACTCCGAAGAACCGAATCGCTCGAAGTTTGGGTCCGAGGGAATGTCGGCCATCTCCTTCATAATGATAACCGAGTCGTTCCAGAATGTGAGCGTACCTTCAAGGTTATTTATCTTGTAGTTCACATCCTCCTTCAAGCCCCAATCCTTCAAGATTGTTTTGATGGTGTTCCAAGTGGACTCTTTGAGCGATTTGAGCGTCTTACGAGCCACCACAGCACGGATATTCTCGAAGCGCATACACGATGATACGAGCCATACGCTACCGACATACGACTTACCACCACCTGCGGCTCCGCCTCCCAAGATTAGTTGGGGAAGATTCTGCGACTTACAGTGCTTACACTGCGGTTTGTATTGAGGATTCTTCTGCTGGTCATAGCCAATAAGAACCTGCTCGATCTCAGCCCCACAATGTGGACAGTAGTTGGGCTGCAGGAGCTTCCACAACTCATACTGCCGAGGGGAGGGGCTGAAGTCGATATGAATATTTCGCGGTGCTTTGAGTTTGTTGACCGCCATTGCTTAGTAGATTTCGATGGTGATATCCTTCTCCTTTTCGAGAAGAGCATAGAGTTTCTTGAAGGTCTCACGAGAGTTGATGACCTTGCCTTTTACCGAGTTCTCTCCAACGATGATGCAACCACCCGAATCATCTTCGGTGTTGCCCCAGTGAATCAGAATACCCAAGAAGTGAGGGACGCCGTGCAGATACGGCATC
Source organism: Bacteroidaceae bacterium (assembly GCA_017396545.1). GTDB lineage: Bacteria > Bacteroidota > Bacteroidia > Bacteroidales > Bacteroidaceae > UBA1189. The sequence goes on from JAFQLT010000023.1 coordinate 865, forward strand.
TTGCGCTTGAACTTCGGGCTGTACTCCAAAGTAACCTTGTATGTTCCGGTTGGAATTGCGGTGCGAGCATATACCTTCTCCTTGCACTTGCACGGAATCCAGCGCGAGGTATTAGGACAACTATCGGGAAGTTCTCGAATAACATCCTCGATAGTGTTACAGAAAAATGTGCCGTCAATACTGAGGTCGCCGATAGTATATTTCGACCCCTTGAATTTGCGTCTTAACGATAACTTCATACTCTAATCTTTTTATTGAAAGAGTAGAAGGAAAGTGACGCAAAAGTTTAGAATGAAAATGTCTTGAATATTCTAAAATGGATATTTTACTATATCTTTGCACTGACATTAGCAAAGCACAACAAAACTGAAATATACAACTATGACAAAAGCAGACATTGTAAAGGAGATTGCCGCATCAACAGGCATTGAGAAACAAGTAGTGTTACAGGTGGTAGAAGGGTTGATGGAAACCATTAAGACTTCGATGATTAACGGAGATGAGGTGTTCCTTCGCGGATTCGGTAGCTTTATCATTAAGCACCGTGCAGAGAAAACAGCACGAAACATTACCAAGAACACCACGATGGTTATTCCTGCTCACAACATTCCAGCTTTCAAACCTGCGAAGAGTTTTGTTGAGAAAGTAAAGTAATCTCATAAG
>JAFQLT010000024.1 GCA_017396545.1 Bacteroidaceae bacterium
GGCATACCAGTTTGCTCCCAAAAACTCACACACCATGTTGTACCCTTCGCCAGAGAAGAGCGCAACAGCGTTCATCGCCATGTGAAACGTCAGGAAGAGGATGAGACCCAATCCAGAGATACTCATCACCAACTTTCTTCCAATTGATGAATTAATTAACCACATAAATGTTTTGTTTTTAATGAATTAAGTTATTAATAATTGTTTATAGTTATCGACTGTTGGCAAATTTAGTTAAAAAGATGCAATAAACAAGGCGAAATGCAAAGTTTTCGCCCTTTTATATAAAAATAGGTGACAAAGAGCCGAAGAAACGGAAAAAATGTGTATTTTCGCAGAAAATATACTCCAGGCTATGTTGAAAGTAGAAATCATAAACCGTTCGCACCATGCGCTGCCCACCTATGCGACTCCTTTGTCGGCAGGTATGGACCTGCGTGCCAACCTTACTGAGCCCATCGTATTGAAACCTCTTGCACGCTGTTTGGTCCCCACAGGACTCTTCCTCGCTTTGCCCGAAGGGTATGAGGCACAGGTGCGTCCACGCAGTGGTCTGGCCATCAAGAAGGGCATCACCGTACTCAACTCACCTGGCACCGTGGATGCCGACTATCGTGGCGAGGTGTGTGTGATATTGGTCAACCTCTCGGCCGATGACTTTGTCATTGAAGATGGTGAGCGTATAGCACAGATGGTCATCGCACGGCACGAGCAGGTGGCGTGGGAAGCCGTGGAGGTGCTCAGCGAAACCGAGCGCGGAGCCGGAGGATTCGGTCATACGGGAGTGTGACTTTAAATTAAGAATTAAGAATTAAAAACTGAAAGATAAGCTGAAGGTCGATGTCCAAAGGGATCGAAGTCAAAGATGAAAGTGGAAACACCTTTACCCTTCGCTTTTAACTTTTCACTCTTAACTCCCCATGTTTCGCCCTCGTCCACTACTACTGATACTCACCGTACTGCTCGTCTCGTGCAGCACGACACGTAGAGCTATCGTACCCGATGAAGAGACAGTGGCACTGACCACCTCCGACCAACGGAAATATGAATACTATTTCCTTGAAGTCATCAAGTTAGAACAGTTGGGACGCTATGATGAAGCCTACGAGATGCTACAACACTGTCTTGCAATATGCCCAACGGCACCATCGGCACTATACAAGACAGCCACTTATCACTTCGTGCTAAACCAGAAGGAAAAGGCAGAAGAGGCCTTGCAACGAGCCGTAGAAGGCGCACCTGACAACTATTGGTACCGTCAGACGTTAGCCTCGTACTACCAGAGCAACCGCGAATACGACAAGGCCATAGCCATCATCGAGGAGATGCAACAACAGTTTCCCAACCGCAATAGCGAACTGCTCCCCGCTTTGGTAGGACTATATAACCATACCGGACAATACGACAAAGTCATCGATGTACTCACACGCCTTGAGCAACTCACCGGGAAGTCTGAGGCCATCAGTATGGAAAAGATGCGCAACTACCTGCTCATGGGTAATAAAGAGGGTGGTTTCAATGAGATGGAGACACTTGCTGCCGAGTATCCCGATAACCTATACTACCGTGTGATACTTGCCGAGGTATACATGGATCACGGACGTACTGCAGAAGCGGAGCCTATACTGCAGCACGTACTGACCGAAGACCCCGATAATGGACCGGCAAAAATCACCCTCGCAGAGTATTACAGGCAGCAGGCCGATACGGTACGTTATCTTGCCTGGGCCGACTCGGTAGTGATGTCTGCTGACGTGAACGATGAGTTCAAAGTACGGATGATGGCGCAACTTATCAAAGACCAGACCGACAGCCTTTGGGTGATGGCGCTCTTCGAGCGAGCTGTCGCACGACCCCAACAGTCGGCCAAGCTCGGACATCTGTGTGTGCAGTATATGCTCAGTCTTAAACAACCCGAAGAACGTATACGCCCCATCCTGTTGCGTATGCTTGAAGCAGAGCCCGACCATATCCCCGCACGTAGCCAACTGCTGGCCTACGCAGCCATGCGTAGTGACACGGAGGAAATGGTGAGCATCTGCTCCGATGGCATCGACTACACCCCTGAAGTGCTCACTTTCTATTATTATAAAGGTGTAGCGTTACATCACTTTATGGGGAAACCCCATGAGGCACTCGACACCTACCGCCAAGCCACCCGACAGATAACAGAGGAGAGCGATGCCGAAATGGCATCAGACATCTACACCGCCATGGGTGACATACACAACGAGCAGGGACAACTCGCCGAAACCTACCTATGCTACGACACGGCATTGGTATACAACCCATCAAACATATTTGTCCTCAACAACTATGCCTATTTCCTTGCTGAGGAGGAACGCGACCTTGAAAAGGCCGAACAGATGAGTCGCCAAGCCATCGAAGCTGAACCGGATAATGCCACCTACCTCGACACCTACGCATGGGTACTATACAAACTGAAACGCTACGAGGAGGCACTTACCTACATCGAACGCGCCCTCGCAACAGAAATGGAACCCAGTGATGAACTCTACGAGCACGCAGGAGACATTTGTCACCAATTGGGATACAAGCACAAGACACTCGACTACTGGTACAAGGCTCTGGACTTGCGGCATCAGAACGGCACGGTAGACATGCAATTGAAGAAAAAAATAGACAATATGAAATAACGATGAAAACGATAAAGACCATCACCCTCACAGCCTCCGTACTGTTGACACTGACATTCACCCTCACCGGCTGCCGTAGCACACGTAGTACAGAGGGGAGAGCCGTACTCACCAAGAAACAGCGGAGCGAACTGCTTACACCCTTGGCACAATACCCTCCTGATGTGCAGGCCATAATAGCCAAGACCGCCATTACCCTTGACTATAATGGATATCCTGTGGACGTGAAGGGTCGCCTACGCATGCGACGCGACGAAGCTGTGCAGATGACAGTCACTGCCCTCGGGTTGATGGAGATAGCCGCCATAGAGTTTACGCCCAATGGAGCCTACCTCATAGATAAGGTGAACAAGCGATATGCACGATTTGACTACACATCGGGATGGATGAAACTTGCTGGCATCAACTTCAACACCGTGCAGGCGCTCTTTTGGAATCGTCTCTTTATCCCTGGCGAGAAGGATACGTGGCGACACGCTGCAGACTTCACCCTCACTGGAACCGGAGGACAGTGCCTCATTGAACCCGGTCGCCAACGTATGCTCAAATGCAGCTTCTACACCGATGTCGATTGCCGAAAACTACAACAGACCGACCTGCGGATACAGCAATATGTTGCCACATGGCGCTACGGGCAGTTTGACTCCATAGGTACCTACACTTATCCCACGACACACGATGTGTCGATCAGTGGTTCATCACGCGCCATAGGTGCCCGCATCGGACTCTCCGACATCTCTACACTCGATACAGGATGGAAGAGCAGTACCGATCTCTCGCGCTACAAAGAGGTGGATCTCGAGCAACTGATGTCTATACTGAACATGATTAGATAATCTGATAGAAACAAACAATGAACCGCCTTTTCTGCCTCATCGTCACCTCGTGCCTTATTACTACAGCCTACGGACAAACCAATCCGAAGGTTGCAGAGATGGAGAGCCAACGCAGCAAGCTGGAACAAGCTATCAGCGAATCGGAGCAATTGCTCTCGTCAACTCAAAAGACAGTTGATGGACAGTTAGAGGCTTTAGCTGCTCTGACCGCACAGATCAAAAAGCAGCAACAACTTGTCAACCGTCTCGATGCCGACATACGGGCAACAGACCGCGAAATAAAGAGCATCGAAGAGCAACTCGTAACCTTGCAGACCGAACTTGAACGCCGTCGTGACCATTATGCTCACGCCCTACGATTGATGACCTCGAAGAACACCTTCGAGAACCGCCTGATGTTTCTTCTCTCGGCCGAGTCGTTCAACCAGATGGTACGCCGCATGCGCTATCTGCGCGAGTACTCAGGATTCCAGCAGAAACAGGGCGAGGAACTGATTGCCAAACAAAAGGAACTCAACCTCAAGCGTGCCGAATTGGAACATACACGCAAGGCCAAACAGGCACTCCTTGCCAAGCGCATCGAGGAGAAGAAGGAACTTGACAGTCGCAAAGCCGAACAACAGAAACTCATAGGTAATCTCAAGAAGAAACAGAAGGAAATACGCACACGCATAGCCCGCCAACAACAGGAACGCAACAAACTGAACGAAGAGATAAACCGCATCATCGAAGCCGAGATAGCCGCCCGCAACGCCGAACAACAAAAAGCCGATAGAAAGACTGACAACACCCCTGCGAACGGGAAGTCCAACGGCAAAGCCATGCCCACATACCGCCAAAACACTGCCGACAAGAAACTCACCGGATCATTCGAAAACAACAAGGGTCGCTTGCCCGTACCCATCACTGGCCCCTACTTGATGACCTCGCACTACGGTGTCAACTACGTGGAAGGACTCAAAAATGTGAAGTACAACAACAACGGCATCGACATCCGCGGACAACAAAACTGCCAAGCCCGAGCAGTCTTCGACGGCACCGTATCATTCATTTTTGAACATCCTCAGATACAGGGATCCTACATCGTGATGATACGTCATGGGCAGTACATATCGGCCTACTTCAACCTCGGGAGCCTGAAAGTGAAGAAAGGCGACAAGGTAAAAATCAATCAGCCGTTAGGCCTCATCCGTCCCGATGCATCGGGCAATTACACTATGCAGTTCCAATTACGCAAAGATACCCAAAGCCTCAACCCAGAACAATGGATTACCTTGTAGGGTTATGGGCAACAGACAATGAACGTCAATTGTCTGTTATCAATGAACCAAAAAGATGAACAATCCCCTCCTCACCCAAGTCGTACGCGAACTCACGACTCCTGAGTCCACCGACACGCTCCTCTTCCATCACTCCGATGGACATCCCCTCCCCTCGCTCAGCGTGCTGACCGAGATTGTAGACCTGTGCCGAGCCATCCTCTTCCCCGGCTACTTCGGACACTCCGGCATCAGCAGCCACACCCTGCCCTACCACACGGGGGTCAATATTGAGAGCCTCTACCACAAGCTTGTCGACCAAGTGAAAGCCGGTCTCTGCTTTGCTGAGAAGAGCGAGTGTACCCATGACAAAGCCGAGAACATCGCCATCGAATTTATCAGCCACCTGCCCCGCCTGAGAAAGCTGCTCGCCACCGATGTGGTAGCTGCCTACGAGGGCGACCCCGCTGCTACCAGCTACAGTGAAGTGATTAGTTGCTACCCTGCCATACGCGCCATCAGCAACTTCCGCATAGCTCATGAGCTACATCTCTTAGGCGTGCCCCTCATACCGCGCATCATTACCGAGATGGCCCATAGCGAGACCGGCATTGACATACATCCTGCTGCCACGATCGGCAGCCACTTCACCATCGACCATGGCACAGGCGTCGTCATCGGTGCCACCAGTATCCTTGGCAACCATGTGAAAATCTATCAAGGCGTTACCCTCGGAGCCAAGAGTTTCCCCCTTGATGCACAGGGTAACCCTATCAAGGGTATCGACCGCCATCCCATCCTCGAAGACAATGTCATTGTATACAGCAACAGCACCATCTTGGGCCGTGTCACCATAGGCCACGATGCAGTCATCGGCGGTAATGTATGGATTACTGAGGATGTTCCTGCCAAAGCAAAAGTATTGCAACGACGATAAGTATCAATATTGAATTGGCGTAAACGATTACTTTTATTATGCTATTTTCACTATCCACTCACAACTGTACTTTAAAAGTAATCTGGCTGGCTCACCATTAAGAACTGAGAAAATAGGACACAAAAGAAAGAAGCTAAACACTTTAGTTCTAAATGCTTAGCTTCTCTTCTTTGTCGTGGGCCATCTAGGGCTTGAACCTAGGACCTCCAGATTATGAGTCGTGCCAAGCACGCTGAATCCTTGCGGATTCATCGTGTGTAACCAACTGAGCTAAAAGCCCTTATGGCATGGGTGATGACTATGTAAATGAACTCTCATAAACAAATTAGTCAACTATTAGTCAACATTTGTTTGATGCAAAGGTAACAATTATCCACCGTACCACAAACAAAACGAGAGAGTTTTTAAGGCTCTCTCGTAAGTTATTTAAGTGTTGGTGAATATGTGGTGATGGCATTTCTTGTGTGCTGTCAATCCTACAGAAAAGAGAATTATAGGGTTGGATATAGTTCTAATCCGTCTACTCTTTTTCCATCAATGCGTATCTTGCAGCGTTTGAATGTATAGCCATATCTTGCAATATGGGTGGCCTTGGCACGCTCGTGTATCTAATGTTTGTCGTATAACCGTTGTAAAATTTCCTTCAGTTCTTTGTTGGTTAGGCGGTCGCCTGTAATATAGTTTAGTTCTTGTTCAATCATGTGTTATTTCGTATGTGGGTTTAACTCTTGTTTCTGTTCTCTTGTTTAGCAATGCTTCTGTAAGATATGCGAATGAGACTTTTCTGGGCAGTTTGGAGCACCTTGTTTCCAAGGCTTTGAACAGTTCATCTGGAGTGTCAAAATGCGTAATAAACGCCCCAATATCATAGGTGTCGGCATCCTTGTATGGAGGCACACTGCCTTTGCTCAAACAGTATTGATATATGGTTTCGTACATTCTATTATCTATTCCGTCAATAATAGAAAGTTTGAAGTATTGGCAAGGTAGATGCAACGTATCATCAATAAATCTTATCAAGCCGTTTTCTTCCAATTCTTGCAAGTAGACTGGTAGTGTGTTCTTACC
>JAFQLT010000025.1 GCA_017396545.1 Bacteroidaceae bacterium
ACTATGCGCTGTATGCAGTGGCCAACTGCTACTTCAACCTCGGCAACTACGAACGTGCCGAAGAGTATTACCACACCATACATGAGCGTTACCCCGAGACGGTAGACCCACTCTTCCACATGGGCATGTGCCGTGTAAACAGAGGCGACGACGAGGCAGCACTCGACTACTTCACCCAAGCACTCGGCACTATCCCTGAAGGCAGCGAGGAGCAGGCACAAATATACAGCCAAATGTCGCTCATATTCAGCCGCAAAGGACAACACGCCAAAGCAGTCACCTACACAGATGAAGCCCTCAAGATATGTCCTGAAAATACCGAACTCATTATCATGAAAGGACATGAGCTGCTTTGTCAAGGTCGTTATGAGGAGAGTACAGAATTATTTCTCGATGCCCTTGACCGTGATCAAGGAAGTATAGAGCACTCACTCTTTCTTATTGGCGTTTCGATGCTCGAAAACGGACATTGCGAGATGAGTCACTACATCCTGCGCCTGCTCAAGGGAAATCCTGCCATAGAATCGGAGTTGCTATATCCTTACCTCTGTTACTGTGAATGGGCACTGCATAAAGAAAATTTCCGCGAAACACTTACTGAAGCCCTCGTCCAATGTCCTCAAAAGACGTACGAGATATTCAGTCTCACTCCTGCCCTGAACGAAAATGCCGACAGAGTCATAGAGCGACTCTCGGCCCATGACAACCGATAACCAAGATTCATAACTCAAACTCAACATTCACGACATGGAATCCGTACAATTCATCCAATGGTGCTTAGACAACCTAAACTACTGGACCATCACCCTGCTGATGACCATCGAAAGTTCATTCATCCCCTTCCCCTCTGAAGTGGTGGTTCCCCCTGCCGCCTATAAGGCAGCAGCTACAGGCGAGCTCAACGTATGGCTGGTCGTTTTCTTCGCAACCTTGGGAGCCATCATCGGCGCCCTCATCAACTACTACCTCGCCCTATGGCTCGGCAAGCCCATCGTATATAAGTTTGCCAACAGCCGATTTGGGCACATGTGTCTGCTCGATCAGGAAAAGGTAGAGACAGCCGAGAAATTCTTCAACAAGCACGGTGCCGTAGCCACCTTTATCGGTCGCCTCGTACCTGCCGTACGTCAACTTATCTCCATTCCGGCAGGATTAGCCAAGATGAATATTCTCAAATTCGCTGCCTTCACCGCCCTCGGTGCAGGCATATGGAATGGTGTGCTTGCAGCCCTTGGATGGTACCTCGAAGCCATAGTTCCCGAAGACCAGCTCATTAGCACTGTCACCAAATATAGCCACGAGATAGGTTATATCATCATCGCCCTCGTAACACTCGCTCTTACCTATATTATATATAAAGGTGTAAAGAAGGATAAAAAATAGATCCACTTACATACAGCATCGGTAGTTACTGATGTTAGCGTCGGTAACTACCGAGCTGTACATTGCTAACTATCGAGCTAACTACCAGATAGCATGTCGGTGGTCAGCGAGCAATCTCTATTCGGGTCTTCATACCCTTGATCTTCTCACCCGAGACAAGTGTCAGCAGTTGGCGTACCTTACTGCTCGCCACCGACACATAGGCATAGTAGTCATGTACATCTATAATACCCACATCACTGCGCTCCAATCCTCCCTTCTTATAGAGGAATCCAGCAATATCCATCCTGCTAATCTTGTCTTTCTTCCCCTTACCGATATATAGCGTAGTCCACACGGGAGATGCCGGACGCCCAACGCGTTCGGGCAACGGATAATCGACTGCCTTCTCAGACAGGTATTCGGGTATATGTTCTTCGCTGTGGAGTATAAGGAACGAACTTCCCTCGGCGTTCCACCGGGCCGTACGACCGGTACGGTGTATGTAACTATCCTCGCAACCTGGAAGGTGATAGTGTATGATATGACGCACCCCAGGAATATCAAGACCTCGAGCCGCGAGATCGGTACTGACAAGCACATTGCTGCTACCACAACGAAACTTGTATAGTGCCCGCTCGCGTAACTCCTGTTCCATACCACCATGATAGGCCTCGGCATAAAGTCTCTGTTCTCGAAGATACCCCTCCACTCTGTCTACCGACTCCCGGTGATTGCAAAAGACTATGGATTGTCCGCGATCAAGCGTACACAGCAGTTTATATAAGGTGTGAAGTTTGTCCTTGCTCTCCGAATGTACGATAAAGGTGTCTACCTTGTCTTTGTGTTCTATGGCTGCAAGATAATCAAGTTTAACAGCATCATGCATGGACGTAAAATCTGGAAGTTCATCCATGTCTGTGGCCGAGGTGAGAAAACGATGCTTTACAGCCGGAAGCTGACTGACAACTTGCTGCATCTCCTCCTGAAATCCCAATTCCAGACATTTGTCAAACTCATCGATGACAAGTGTCGTGATTGTAGAAGCATTGATGTTACCCTTTCCCAAGTGATCGTTTAAACGTCCAGGGGTACCGATAATGATAGCAGGCTGCAATCCCTTCATCGTACGGTGCTCATCCATTGCAGAACGTCCACCATACACACTCATAGGTTTCCATGGTAAATTCATGATTTTCAGCACAGTCTCAATCTGTATAGCCAATTCACGCGAAGGGACAACAACCATAGCCTGTACACCTTTGGCATCTGATTCCAACTTCTCAATGAGCGGAAGTAAATAAGCCAATGTCTTTCCTGTCCCTGTAGGCGAAAGGAGTATTACCCCCTTAGACGCACGAGCTGTTTGCAAAGTGGCTTCCTGCATCAGAGTAAGCGTTGTAAATGTTAGTTTATCCAACGCATAACGTTGGTATTCATTCAGTTGAAGATGATTCATGTCCATAATTATTGATTGCAAATGATATAATCAATGGTATAGTATAAAGCAATGCAACGAAAATCCGCTGCATAGTATACGTCACTCCCAGCAATTCAAACAGGCGAACGTATTGTATGGCTGCCAGCAGTTGCGAAGCTACTACGATCGTAACAAAGCAACTTGCATGCGAAGCAATTTCCGAAGCAAGCCCTGCGAAAACCTCCCTTGCATTCCCCCACTTTCCAGTCATCTTGGCATAAACAACACAAGGTATGACCACCACTAATGTCAGCAGGAAGAGCCAACCTGAAGCAAAGGGCCCCCCCCTTAAATGTCCTGTAACGCTGAGCAAGTTTCCGCCAGGAGCAATTCCTATCAACACCAGACATACACACACTGCCAGCACTACAAGTGCGGCATACAAGGCATGACGGCTACGTCGCGTAGCAGATGACATGCAATGCACAAGCGCCATAAACAGCCCAGAACTGCGCAGTGCACCGACCGTAATCAGCACCAGCAACACCTCAGCAAACGGAGCATTGGATACATTATCAACACTATGACGCACAAACCACCTCACACTCTCCTCGCTCAACATATTGGGAAGCACACTACCATCAGGCAGAAGCAATGCATAGACACTCCCCACCCATGAAAAACACGCAAGGAATACAATGAGTAAAAGATAAAGGCTACTCATCTGCTACAAGTTTTTCAGGATCGATAATATGCAGTTCGATAGCACGCACTACGAGACGTGTGACATTGACTCCACGATGCTCACCCTCGGGAAAGAGACGAAAGACAAGATCGGACTGACGCTTTTCAAGCGACTTGGGACTAAAAGGCATGGTACGCAACGAGGCTATCATGTCTTTAGTGTAGCCCAAAGCAAGATGCCGAAGGAAGCGCTCATCATATTCATCTATATCATAAGCTATGACTGCACGCTGGCGCATCACTTCTGCTTTGACAGTTTGACGAAACCGTGCTACGATTTTCTCCAATATAGGTTGGTTGAATACATATTGTTTACCTTCCATTACTCCTTGCACTTCAGTACGTGTAAGCAACTCACCCGTTTTAAGTATTATGCCACAAGCACCAGCATCAAGAGCGTCCACCCAAAGTTTCTCATTGAGTATCTCACCCGTAAAGATGAGTACCTTTACTTCTGGGTAGCGCAGCCTTACTGCTTGGCAAATAGACACGCCTATTGTAGTGGAGCCACCCAAGCCGAGGTCAAGCAGCACCATATCAGGCAATTGACGCTCCATGAGAGACCAAAACTCCTCCTCTGTCATGGCCGTACCTATGACCTGTGCTTCAGGTATTTCGTTGCGAAAAATTTCCTCCGTACCTTTCAATTCAAGTTTGACGTCTTCTACAATGATTACGTTATACATAGATTATATGGTGTTATATACAGGTTGTGTTGGTTATTATTATTTATTCCCTACAAGTTTTCCGTCTGCCGAGGCAAAGTAAACCACACGGTATATCCAGCCTCAACTTTCTCAGCCTTAATACGGCACCCAATGTGCCCGAAGTAGTCATCATGCTCGCGTATAATCTGACGGCATACGATATACTCGATACCCCGCAAGCATTCGTCAGTACTAACTATAGACGACAGCGAAGGATAAAACAGCTTTTGCAACTTCTCCTCATCAAGAGTGCGCGAATTATTGGTGAGGGCAATACGAACAAAGCCACCATCGGGTGATGCCACAAGTTCCAACTTATCGGTAACAGAAAGAGAAAGCGAAGCATCTATAAGCTGTTCGATGAGAAAGTCTGCCAATGTCTCATCGCACAGTACGATACTGCCACATGAGTTTACTGCAAGTTCAGGCACGCCAGAATGGTTTCCGTACCGCTTGGCATGATAGTTAGCCGCACGATGCAACAGCACATCGGCAACCACTGCTGAACGACGAAAGGTGACCTCCTCCAGCTGGCGCGATGCACAGCCTGCAAGTGTAGAGAAGGTAACACGATAGTATGCAATAAGTTCATACATCTGCCGACGTTCAGTCTGGCCACTTAAATGGTTTACAAGTTGCTTTATACGGTTTGGATAGTATATAGTCTCATGCTTCAAGGCCGACAGACAGTTGTCAAGTACTAGATTCTGCACATGCAGACGATTCTCTTCGTGTCGGGCACGGCGCTCGTCATCTTCTATAGATTCTATATGGCAATATGTAGTCGCTACTCTACCCATGAAGGAATAGATGATGACTATCAGATAGCCCACCACAAGCAACAAGCAAATGAACACCGCAACAAAAATGTTGCTATAGTAGCGCTGCATACGATTACAATAGTCAATGAGCGAGCAGTCTTCGCTGACAAGTTTATAGAGGTCGTTGTATATGCGATTGTTGTAGCGGTACTCAGACAGGCGATGGAGTGCAAGGTTGGCTACGGCCAGCTCATTACGCACATCGAGGATTGTATGGTAGTCCGTAGCATAGTCGCTGAGCCACCATCGGATCTCCACATCGGGTTCTCCGTGCATAGCCGACAATGTATCGATGTATTTTTCAGCATACAACCTATGATGAGTGTTGAGGTAATGGATGGCCGAGTCTGCAAAAATGAGCGCTTCGCTATGACGGCCATCTACATTGGCATAATATACACTGTCTGCAAAAGCTGCTGCCTTCTCCAGAATAGGGGAATAAGAAGTATCGGCAAGCATCACGGAAGATGACAACATAATACATAGCAGCAAAATTGCGCGACGTCCTCCTTTCGGAAGACGAAACCAAAAACGACTTCCTCTGCCTTCCTCACTATCGATACCCAATCTGCACACTTCAAACAGGGTATCAGTCTTTCGGTACTTCTCTATAATACCTTTGCAATTGAGCAGACCAAACCCGCTTCCTTTCCTCTCGCGCCAACCAGCAGGAAGAGTCTTTCCTATAGCTGCAGCATCGTATACCGCATCGTGAAGTATGCATTCTACATCATTGGCGCTCATTCCTACTCCATTATCTGTTACCGAGAGTTCCACATACTCACTGTACTCTTCTGCCGAGATGGTCACACGCCCTCCCTCTGGAGTAAACTTTTTAGCATTATCAGCCAATGTATTGAGCATGAAGAAGGTAAGTGCCCTATCGGCCTTGACTACCGCATTGGTAGGCTGTACATCCAGTGTAATTCCCTTCATCGAAAATGTAGGAACACTGCGCTCTATCATATCGAACACTTCAGTTAGGGAAAACGATTCTATCATAAGCCCTATCATTCCTTGCACAGTCTTGACCCAACGCGAGAGGAGTTCATTCTGATTATTTATCTCATCAGCAAGTTCGGCTATATAGTCCAGTTTTCGGGCGCGCAATACCTCATCATCCCATACTTCAGATGCTTGTAAGCGCTTTACTTCATGAGCCATACGGTCAATATAGGGTATCATACCTGTCACTATCGATAAGGAAGCCTTGCGCACTATATTGTCACGCTTGCTTTCTTCAATATGCTTATGATGCAGATATACCCGTTTCTCGGTTTCTTGCAATTGCTCAAGTAACAGCTGCTCATACCCATTGCTACGATGACGGTGACGGTACGAGAGTACGGCCAGCAATATAACAAACAGGACAATACCCACCACTACTATACACAACAGCACCTTGGCTGTACGACCACGTCGTTGGAGTGACAGATAGCGAATCTCCACCTCTTTGTCCTGACGGGTTGTTTCCAACAGATCGAGATACAAATTGCGATGATGATTTGACATTGCCTTATTCCCCAGTCCTGCATAAGCCACACTCAATTCCTCATGACTTTTGGCAAGAGGGTCAGGTGCTCCGTCCACACCATGTAAGAGACTCAAGGCCTGTTCGTATTCCCCTATCCTATTATATAACGAAGCAATCTGTACCGTGGCATTCATCACACCGTAACTGTCACCATAAGCAGAAAGGCAATGTAATGCACGCTGTGCAAGCGAGAGTCCCAAACTTGCAGCATAGAAGCATGATTCTGTAGAGTTACAATCTGATATCATGTCAGTCGTGCTACCATCCTCACCTGTTTTGTTACTTTCGGACCGTGCTTCTGCAAGGGTTACCAGTTGGGCAAATGATCTCGGGCGATGCTGTGCGATATAGGCCGTGCGCGATGGTTCTGCCATAAGTTCCGATAGTCCATACAGAGCCAGTCCCTCAAAATAGGCATATCCTGCTTTCCTGCTCATGTACAAACAATTGTTCAGGAAGGTATAGCGATGCAGCCAGCGCTGTTCACGGGTGTCTCCTTCTATGCCTAGTCCTATACCTCTCATGTATAGATACATGAGCCATTGTGTCGAGTCGGCACGCAAAGCGTCATTTTCGATCACGCATTGCATCTCTGCATGTGCCTCGGGACGCTGGCCAATCATGTAGTGGTGCAATGCGCTCACCAAGTGTAGTTCGTTCACAGCTTGCCGCAGCCTTTCCTGCTCGGCAGACGAAAATGTTGCCGACTCTTCATTGATATGCGACAAACGCTTTAAGGCTCTCGCTCTACAGTCATAGAAGGACAGATCGTCGGCTACACGCTGATATACATCCATCTTACCCACATCAGCCACGAAACGCTCCAATTCACAGCCCGACTGCCGTTCCACTTGGTCGTACCAGCGCAAAGCCTCTTCATAGTCCATACGCACATATGACACAAAGCCCAGCATATTGCACGCTACTGATCGTCCGTGAGTGTAGTGCCCGGCCTTATCATATGCCATGGTAGCATAGTGCCCGGCAGAGTCTATGTTGCGGTACTGCCAGGTGCGTGCCGTGCTGTTCAGCACATCTGCTGGATGTGTGCTTGCACTATGGTTATCATGCTGCGAGCAACACATGAGCAGCGCACAGTACAGCACAATGATGATATATCGGGCGAAGTAACGCATAGGATGTGTAAAGGTAGTGTAAACCGAACGGAAAAGCAAATCTCAACGGACGAAAATAAAAGATACGGAGAAATGCTTGTAAATTACACCTTCCTGAATCAGTTATGATGTCCGACGATGAACACAAAAACAGGGATGCGTCAATCGACGCATCCCCTTGCTTGCAATACTTTCCAAAAGTATCTTTATACTAATGATTCAAGATTTTTGGCATTGAGGATGCTCTTGCCATCGGGAGTGTAGAGTCCCTCAATACGGTCGGCATACGCCTTCTCAATCTTACCACGAACTATCTTCATCGTACTGTTCATCATACCGTTTTGCTCTGTGAATGCCTCAGGCAATACCGCAAAGGTGCTGGGTAGCCAACGGTCCGGGAAGAGTTCGGCCAAGTCGCCGCCCTTCTTGAAGCGGGCGATATCAGCATCAATGAGCTGTACACCAGCTTTTCGGCCCTCCTCAGTAGAGAGGTCGAACCCCTGCTCTTTGAGTCGAGTACGAATGTTCTCTTTATTAGGTACGAGCAATGCGATGGTATAGGGCGACTGATTGTTGTAGAGGATTACCTGATCAACAGAAGACAGATGCTCTACAAATGCCTCCTCGATGCCTTCGGGACTATACTTCTCACCGTCACTTGAGATGAGCAAGCTCTTGAAGCGGCCCTTCACATAGAGAAGGTTCTCCTCTGACATGTAGCCGAGGTCACCGGTATAGAGCCAACCGTCGCGTACGGTGTCAGCAGTTGATTCGGGGTTCTTCCAGTAACCTTTCATCACGTTCTCGCCCTTAACAACGATTTCGCCCAGCTCGCCTACAGGAAGTTCCTTGCCTTCGCTGTCACAAATCTTCACCTCAATGGGCTTCACCAACTTACCGCTCGAACCGAAGCGATAAAGGTCGGGACCATTGGATGAAATGACGGGAGTAGCCTCTGACAAGCCATAGCCTTGGAACATAGGCATACGAACTCCGATGTAGAATTTCTGCAGATCCTTGTCGAGCAGCGCACCGCCACCGATAAAGAAGCGAATCTCGCCACCGAAGGCCTCACGTACTTTAGAGAAAACGACCTTATCAAATAACCAGACGAGCGGTTTGAGCAACGCACGCAACCCCTTATTGTCAAGGTTGCTGTCGCCATAGTAGCACTGATTGATAGCCATACCCCAATTGAAGAGACGCATGGTCATGGCTCCCTTCTTCTTGATGTTACCCTCAATATTCTTCTTGAAGGTCTTGGCTAATGAGGGTACACTGAGGATGAAGTGAGGACGAACCTCCTTTATGTTGAGAGGGATATTGCGCAGAGTTTCTGCACCTGTACGACCTACCTGTACGGTAGCGGCAGTAGCACCACAAGCCATCATGATGTAGAAACCTACGACATGGGCAAAACAGTGGTCGAGCGGAAGAATGATGAGTGTACGCCAAGTCTCGTCGATATGCACCAATGTGCGAGCCTGCTCTACGTTAGAGGTGTAGTTACGGTGAGTAAGCACTACACCCTTAGGATCAGCGGTAGTACCGCTGGTATAGGTAATGGTGGCAATATCATCGTTTTGGAGCGATTGTCCTACGGCGAGGAATTCCTCCATTGTATGCGTTTTAAGCCACTCACTACCCATCTGCTGTACCTCAGAGAGAGCTATTTCACGGTCTTCATATTTGTCCTGTGCATCAAACACGATAATCTTTTCTACAGCAGGGAGTTTGTCTTTGATAAGGCGTATTTTCTTGAGTTGCGTGCCAGATACCATGATGTACTTAACGTCACCATGGAGAAGACGGAACATGAGATCATTGCTTTCCTCAAGCTTGACCGACAGGGGCACGTTAGCAGCACCAGCATAGAACATAGCCAGTTCACCGATGACCCACATGTTGCGTCCTTCGCTGAGCAGCGCCATGTTGTCTCCTTTCTTAACGCCAAGTGCTTGCAGTCCGGCACCAAGCTGATACACCTCCTCTTTTACTTGTGCATAGGTGGTAGGTTCAAATACCTTGTCCGTTTTCTCTAACAGGAAAGTATTGTTAGGGTACTTACGAACCGACTCTTCAAACAAATCAACTAATGTTTTTTTCATAAAAAAGTTTTTTGAACAGGACAACATAGCTGCATGTCCTGTTGGTTTGACGGGTGCAAAGATAAGACTTCCCCCTTGCAGTTGCAAAAATATATTAAAGAAAGTGGCAAATAGCCCGAATAAAGAGGCGAAAAATCGGCCATTCCCAAAGGAACAGCCGATTTTGCAATATGCTCAGAACGTTGTCGCCGTCACTCTAACAACTCGGCCAGCTTCTCCTTGATGGCTTCGCCACGGAGATTACGGGCAAGGATAGTTCCGTCTTTTGCCACGAGCACTGTAGCGGGGATAGACCTCACGCCATAGAGTGCAGCTCCGGCACAGTTCCAACCCTGCAGATCTGAGAGGTGTGCCCAATCCATACCGAGAGTCTCGATTGCAGCAGTCCATGCCTCCTTGCTGTTGTCGAGCGATATACCCACGATACCGAATCCTTTGTCTCTGTATGCCTCGTATGCAGCCTTCACAGCAGGCATTTCAGCACGGCATGGACCACACCAACTTGCCCAGAAGTCGACCAAAGTCACCTTGTTGGCTGCGATGTACTCAGAGAGTTTATGTACGCTTCCCTCTACATCAGTCATTTCGAAGTCCTTGAACGGCTTGCCCACAGAGGTCTCGAGCGTCAGATCATTATGCTTCTTCATCTGCTGCAGACGCACATCCGCAGGAAATGTCGTAATATAGGTATCCAGCACAGGAGCCAACTCTTCGGGTTCATACATATTATAATAGCTACAGAGGTTATAGAGGCCGAAGTTGTTGCCGGCATTGTCTGCTATGCTGTTTTTTATAACCTGGTAGATTTTTTCCTCGAATCCGTCCAACTGCTTCCTTATCTCCTCACGCTGTGTATCGGTCAACTCGGGGTTCTGCACACTACGCATGATAGCAGCATACTCATCATCCAATGCCTTCATGTCCGACATGAACGACTCGTAAGCGTTGTTATTGGGAGTACCGAGAGCAAAAGACATCTCTCCCACCTTTAGGTCTACCTTAATTTGTCCTGGCTCAAGGAAGAGTTGACAGAAGGCATCGCCCAGCGTTACGGCAGCCATCTGCACGCTATCGGCTATACCTTTAAACTCGAATTTACCGTCCACCACAGGCACCTTCTGCAGGTCCACCAACTTGCGTCCCTCCACGAGCTGCAGGCTTACAGAGTCACCCTCACCTGCTGCCTCATACGTACCGCTTATCGTATATGCATTCCTATCCTGACAAGCCATCATCATCAAGGCGACCATGGCCATCATTCCGAACTTTCTCATAATGTATATCAGATAATGTATTGTGAACTAATGGATTCGTTAGACATCACGCGGCGTATAGTCTCGGCGAAGAGGGGTGCAATAGAGAGTTGCTTGAGCTTCGGGCACTCCTTGCTGAAGGGAATACTGTTGGTAAACACGATTTCCTCGAGCTTCGATGCCGTTACTCGCTCGGGAGCAGGTCCAGACATCACGCAATGCGATGCGATGGCACGTACCGACTTTGCACCAGCCTCGAACATCACATCTGCAGCCTTACAGATGGTGCCTGCGGTATCAACCATATCGTCAACAAGGATGACGTTCTTACCGTCTACATCACCAATGATCTGGATAGACTCTACCTGATTAGCCTTGGCACGGGTCTTATGGCAGAGTACAAGAGGCACATGCAGATACTTGGCATAGCTGCTGGCACGTTTGCTTCCACCCACATCAGGAGTTGCAATCACCAGATCATCCAGATTGAGCGACTGCACATAGGGAACAAACACGTTAGAGGCATAGAGGTGGTCTACCGGAACATCAAAGAATCCCTGAATCTGGTCAGCATGGAGGTCCATGGTGATGATACGGTTCACACCGGCTACACTGAGCAGGTCGGCCACGAGCTTGGCACCGATAGATACGCGGGGCTTGTCTTTACGGTCCTGGCGTGCCCACCCGAAGTAGGGCATCACGGCAATGATGCTGTGTGCCGAAGCACGCTTGGCTGCATCGATCATGAGGAGAAGTTCCATCAAGTTGTCAGAGTTAGGGAAGGTAGACTGCACGAGAAAGACATCGGCACCACGCACTGACTCCTCATAAGACACTACGAACTCACCGTCAGCGAAGTGTGTTACATTCATGTTGCCCATTGTGCAACCCAATTCTTCGCAAATTTGCTCTGCAAGGTATCTCGACTTTGTGCCCGAGAATACCATAAAAGGTCTGTTTGTATTCATTGTGATAGATGATAGTGTTATGTTGTGTTAACAATCGACAAAAGTACATAATAAAGTTCAATTGAAGAAATTTTTCCTGAAAATTATACGACCCCGTATAGCAAAGCCTGATTGGACTGACAGAAATGTCCGATACTGAAAACGAGCCTTCATTCTGCAATAAAAAAATATTGGTCGTTGGATTTGGATAGACTCAGACATTCATCCGTGCACCTCTTACCTACACCAACTCCCCAAAAAACTTTTCACCACTACATTTCCTAAGAAAATAGATTATCTTCCCTGCGACAACGAACGGGAGCCCCTGCGACAAAATGCGGAGGCCAAGACTATACGACAAGTTCGATTCGGCTACTGCACTCCCTACTCCACCACATCGCCAAGCATATCTTTCAACTCGGCATACAAGCGTTGCACCGGCAGGCCCATGACATTGAAGTAGGACCCCTCGATACGCTTCACCCCGATATAGCCTATCCACTCCTGGATGCCATAGGCTCCAGCCTTGTCCATCGGGCGATAGCGAGTGACATAATGGCGGATTTCCTCATCGGTAAGTTCGGCAAAGGAGACATCACTGCAACTCACGAAGCTGCTCTGCTGGTCAAGTGTGGTGAGCGTCACACCCGTATACACCTGATGCGTACGCCCACTGAGACTACGCAGCATGGCAATGGCCTCGGCCTCATCGGCCGGCTTGCCCAACACACGGTCATCAAGACAAACGATGGTATCGGCCGTAATGATCAGTTCATCCCGGCCCATAGTTGCCCTGTAGGCCGCAGCCTTCGCCTTACTGATATATTCGGCCACCTCACTTCCGCGCAAGGTTACGGGGTACGACTCATCGATGCCATCGAGCACACGCACTTCGTAAGGGTAGCCAAGCCCTGCCAGCAATTCGCGACGGCGGGGCGAATTGGAAGCCAAGATTATCTTCTTCATCTATTCCTATTTATATAGTTACTGACCAAAGCATATATAGAATGTAGCTCCTCATCACCAACCAAGGCATCCATGTGGCTCTTCATCACGGCAACATCGCCACGCACGGCAGGCCCCGTCTGAGCATCGCGGGGAGCAAGCACATGTACCTTGGAGGCTGTCTCATCAATGAGCGGGAGCAGCACCTCAAAGGGGATACCGTCCTCGGCAAGCAAGCGATGGGCTGCGCCATACATGGCATTGGCAAAGTTGCAGGCAAATACGGCTGCAATGTGTAGCCGTGCCCTGCGCTTCGAGTCAGCACGAAACACCCTGTCAGAAAGCCCGTGAGCCAGCCTCTCTATCCCCGCCATAGTCTCCTCATCGGAAGCTTCAACGAAGAGCGACACCTCACGCATATTCACAGCACGCTCCATACTGAAGGTCTGCAACGGATAGAGTATGCCACAACGCGATGCTCCAGCCTGCCTCCACACATCCATCGGTACGCTCCCAGCTGTATGCAAGAATAGGGCAGACTCCCCTACTCTGCCCACTATCGCTGCAGCCATCTCGAGCAACGCCCCGTCAGCCACACAGGCAATATAGATGTCGGCATCAGTCACCACAGCATCGAGGCTATCGGTAAAGGCTATGCCCAATGGGGCGGCCAACCTCCGTGCCGAGGTTTCGGTACGCGACCACACCTGCACCACACGATATCCTGCACGCACAAGTGCAAGAGCCAGATGCGTGGCCACCCGCCCCGCCCCAAGCAGAACGACAGACACATCCGCTTGAGCGCGGTTCTCTACCATTCGTTCAGATGCAGTTTCTCCCATTGCAAGTGCTCTTCATTGAAGGGTTTGCGCTCTACAGCCTTGTGCCCCACAGCCACTATGGAGAGCACCTCCATAGTAGATGGTATACCCAAGATACCACGCACCACATCATCGGAGTTGCGCCCATCGACAGTCTGTCTGCGACGTACCTGCACCCAGCAGGAGCCGAGCCCCAGTTCTTCAGCCTGCAGCTGTATCATGAGCGTAGCAATGGAGGCATCCTCAATCCACACATCACTTGCAGCAGGATCGGCACACACTACGATAGCCAACGGTGCACCATCAATAAGCCCCGAGCCATGTTCCTTACAGGCTGAGAGGGCATGCAGCTTCTCCCTGTCATCAACAAGCACGAATTGCCATCCGTTGGTACGGTGCGATGAGGGCGACATCAGCGCGGCGCGCATCAGCGCCACGGTCTGTTCTTCTGTAAGCTGCTCGTCGGTAAAGGTACGGCACGAGCGGCGGGTTTGAATCAAATCTTTGAAATCCATATTTATTGAGTTGTGAGTTGCGAGTCGTGAGTTAGGAGTTTCCCACGTCTCTGTCATCCTGACAGAGCGGAGCGAAGGAAGGATCCCGTAAGCAATATCGCAGGTCTTCGTTTTCGTTATCGTTTCTGTTTCACATCGTAAAGGTACAAAAAAGCGAACGAATAAAGCAAACATTGGCAAACAAAACGAAAAAAGGAGTGTTATTTTCGGTGTTATTAACCTACAAACGGATAAATACAATGAAAAAAACGCTTACCACGACGGCCTTGATGTGTCTGGCCGTGCTTGCCATCTCGTGTGGCAACAAAAAAGGGAAAGATGCACCCATTGCATTCGAGAGCTACACCGACAGCGTCTATATGGTGAACGACTCTACCATCGGTGACCTACAGACCTATATATATGAAGGTATGCTCCCCACCGATGCCGGTATCCCTGCCAACTATGTACTCACCATCAACAGCTATGGGCTCAATGCCGACGGCACCTACAGCCTCACCGAGAGCTACACCGAAACCAACGGCATGACACGCACCCACCGCGATGAAGGAGAGAAGATAGTGATGGTAGGCATTCCCAACGACTCCACAGCCATCGTATACGAACTTGTCTCCTACAGCAACCGTCCCCGTCTGCGCCTTGTAGCCGAAGGCGACAGCGCCCTGCACAAGGTGGACAAGAGCCTCAAGCGCGTGAGCAACGACATCAAGCACAAGCTGCATAGGAAGTAAACGCTACTGAGAACGAGAATCCGATTCCAACCTCTAACCCTTAAATTCTAACCTCTTATGAAAAAAATCCTCCCCTTCATCTTCGCAGGAGCATTGTTGGCAACCGCATGCGAAAAGTTGCCAGACACCGACAAGTTGGACAACGACTACCTCGTATATACCAACTATGATGACGATACCGACTTCAAGAAGTTCAGCACCTTTTACGTTCCCGACAGCGTGCTCATCATCGACAACAGTTCGAACAAGCCCAAGTACCTGTACGGCACGCCCGCTTCAGACATCATCATTGCCAACTACGTCAGCGGCATGGAGAAAGCCGGCTTCGTGCGTACGACCGACAAGGAGAGCGCTGACCTCGGCCTACAGATCAGCTATATCGAAGACACCTACCGCTTCCGCTACTTCAACAACTATCCCTGGTGGTACGGATACCCCTGGTACTGGAACTTCGGCTATTGGGGCAACTGGGGCGGATGGTACTGGCCTTACAACATCACCTACTCCTATAGCACCGGCTCCATACTGGGCGAACTCGTTGACCTCAGCGACACACCCAGCACATCGAAAACCCTGCGTGTAGTATGGACCAGCTACATCACCGGCCTGCTCAACAACAATGGCTCGCTCAACACCACTTATGTGCAGAAAGCCATCGACCAAGCCTTCGCGCAGTCAACGTATCTGAAGAAATAAACGATGATAGGCTCGGCCAATCGACTACATCAGGTTAATGCACCTATGGTGCAATTAAAGGCCAATGGCGCATTAATCTTTATTTGCGACGCAGTCGCCATTAACCGCGCCAACGGCGCATTAACCTTTAACCTCAAAACAACATGAAAACCCTTAAGAAATACACCCTCCGATTGGCAGCTGCCGCAGCACTCATTGTCGGCTTCAGCCTGCCCGCTAACTCACAAGTGTCGCTCGATGCCTACTATAACGTAGACTGGCAGCTCAACATTCCCTCAAACAACTATGCCGACAAGGTCAGCGGTTGGGGCATGAACTTCGATGCCGGCTGGTACCTCACCCCCGACATTGCTATAGGCACGTTCCTCAACTACCATACCAACAGCAAGTACATAGACCGTGCCGTGGTGAACCTCTCTGATGAAACAGCCGTATTCACCGATCAGCAGCGCTCGCTCTACCAACTTCCCTTCGGTGTCACCGCCCTGTACCGCATCATCGAGTCCGACTGGCAGCCCTATGTAGCCATGAAGCTCGGTGCCGAGTATGCCTATACCTCCTCCTATTATAATATATACAAGTCGTCCGAGAACTCATGGGGCTTCTACATGTCGCCCGAGATCGGTGTGCGCTGGTACCCCTGGGCCAATGGTATGGGCCTGCACGCAGCAGCCTACTACAGCTTCTCCACCAACAAGGCTACCGTCATGGGCAGCGAGCTCAAGAATCCCAGCAACTTCGGCTTCCGCCTCGGTCTGGCGTTCTGACCGCCCCCTTCATATCCCCCCCGACATCATGGTAGGTTTCCGAAGCACGCTTTGTTCTTCGGAAACCTTTTATATGCTTGCTCTATCAGGATTATAGCAAGGCCATTTTTAGTTTCTCACAAACTTACGGATAGCATGCACAGCGGCGTAGGCCAAGGGTGTGCCGAAGAGCGCTTCGATGAACAGCTTGGCTCCGTACTGGAAAGCAATCATCATCAGCAGGTCGTGTGTAGACACCACGCCGAGGAAGGCGATGAGTACGAAGGGCAGACTGTCGAAGAGGTACGCCACAGCCGAACTGCCTATCGTGCGCACCCAGAGACGCTTGCCCTTGGTGCGCTCCTTGATCTTCTCCATCAGCCAGGCGTTGGAGAGTTCGCCCAAGAGGAATCCCGTGAGCGAGGCAATCACGATGCGGGGCACGCAAGCGAAGATGTGGTTGTAGGCGTTGGCAGTCTCGGCCAAGTAGTCGGGCGAGGGTAGCCACACGCCAATCTGCGTGCACACTACCATGAGGATGTTGCACATGAAGGTCAGCCAGATGGCCTTGCGTGCCGTACGATACCCCCAAATCTCGGTGAGCACATCGCCCAGCATGTAGGCGAAGGGGAAGGTGATGGTGCCGGCATCGAAGTAGAAGAGGCCGAAGAGACTGATGACCTTGACAGCCATCACGTTAGATACCAAGTAGGAGGTGACAAACAATGCCAATACAATCATCAGTGCCGTATGATTGTTTACTTGTCTGCTCGCTCGGTTTTTTGAAGGGTTTTCCGATACCTTGTACATGAGTTTTGATTTATGATTTATGAATTATAATTTCTAGGAGTTAAATGGAGATAAATGGAGTTAAATGCCGTATGTCCTTTCGCGCGTAAGAACTATTGGCTTTTATCTCCACAAGGAGCGTAGCGACTATCTCCCTTTAAATACCTTTAACTTCTAATATTAGTCAAACAGTCCCCGTATGTTCTGGTATACACTCTTGCCCAGGTGCTTGTAGGCCAGTTCCGTAACTTCGCGTCCGCGAGGCGTCCGCTTGAGGAATCCCTCCTTGATGAGGAAGGGTTCGTACACCTCTTCCAATGTGCCCGGGTCTTCACCGATGGCCGTGGCGATGGTGCCCAAGCCTACGGGCCCTCCGCCAAACTTGTCGATGATGGTACAGAGTATCTTGTTGTCAATCTCGTCAAGTCCGTAGCGGTCGATGTTGAGTGCTTCGAGGGCATAGCGCGCTATCTCCAAGTCGATGTCGCCTGTACCCTTCACCTGGGCAAAGTCGCGCACACGGCGCAGCAGCGCATTGGCAATACGTGGCGTGCCTCGGCTGCGGCTGGCAATCTCGCCTGCAGCCTCACTGCTACAGGGTACGCCCAATATCTCGGCCGAGCGGGATATGATGCGTGACAGCACATCGTTGTCGTAGTACTCCAAGTGCATGTTGATGCCGAAGCGGGCACGGAGCGGAGCGGTGAGCATGCCGCTGCGTGTGGTGGCACCGACGAGGGTGAAGGGGTTGAGGTCAATCTGTATGCTTCGTGCCGAAGGTCCCTTGTCGATCATGATGTCGATGCGGTAGTCCTCCATGGCCGAGTACAGGTACTCCTCCACTACAGGCGAGAGGCGGTGTATCTCGTCGATGAACAACACGTCGTTGGGTTCCAATGAGGTGAGCAGGCCGGCGAGGTCGCCCGGCTTGTCGAGTACGGGGCCCGAGGTGATCTTGAATCCCACGCCCAATTCGTTGGCGATGATGTTGCTCAGTGTAGTCTTGCCCAGACCGGGAGGGCCATGCAGCAACACGTGGTCCAATGCCTCGGCACGCAGGCGGGCAGCCTTGACAAAGATACGCAGGTTGTCCACCACCTTGTCCTGTCCCGAGAAGTCCTCGAAACAGAGCGGGCGCAGCGCATTCTCGTAGTCCTTATCCTTACCGCTCATCTGTTGTCGGCGTATGTCGAAGTTCTCTTCCATCCTTGTTTGTTCAATGAAAGCACAAAAGTAAGGTTTTTTCTGCAGATTAGCGACACTCGTCATTAAAATCGCTACATTTAGAGACGAAAACTGTGTAAATACACCAAAGTTGTATTCAACGCCTACTCCTATTCTTCGAAAACCTTCTGTGGTTTTGTGCTATCATCTCGGGGCACAACCCCTGATGCTCAGACACGGCGGATAGGGCATATCCGCCGTGACGGGAGTTTATAGAAAGTCACTCTATTTAGAGACTATTGCACCCTCTTTGGGGGATTATGAGTCATACTCTGGATTCTGAGTCATATTAGGATTGGCATAAAGTTCTTGTCGAGGGATGGGAAGCAACTGCTGGTATTCCTTTATCCCCAATTCCTTCACAGCCACCCCATTGCGCTTGTAGAAAGCAAAGTTCCCTATGCCGTAGAGGAGCAATTGTTGGCGAGCGTCTGTTATTCCTTCAAACACTCCTTCTGCTATTTCAATACCCTTTGCGTCAACTATCTGACGGAGCACCTTCTCGGCTGTACCTGTATCGCCTGTG
>JAFQLT010000026.1 GCA_017396545.1 Bacteroidaceae bacterium
CTTGAAGGAGTATCTGGAGAGCCTGCCCGAGTGGAACGGCATCGACTACATCGACCAGGTGGCATCGATGGTGCACGTCACGGGCTGCTCGCAGGAGATGCACAACCGCTTCTTCAAGCAGTGGCTCGTGGCCATGGTGGCGGCGTGGCTCGAGCCCGACAAGACCAACCACGAGATACTCACCTACATCGGTCCGCAAGGCATCTACAAGAGCACCTTCGTGCACCATCTCCTGCCCACGGAGCTCAGCGGCTACTTCTCCACGAAGAACTTTGCCGGACGCATGAGCAAGGACGACCGCCTGGAGCTCACCGAGATGGCGCTCATCTCGCTCGAAGAGCTCGACAGCCTGCAGTCCGCGGAGCTCAACCAGCTCAAGGCCATCACCACCGACCCCACGGTGAACGAGCGTGCCGCCTTCGCCCGCTACAAGGAGCGCCGCGCCCACATCGCCTCCTTCTGCGGCACGGGCAACAACCCGCGCTTCCTCACCGACCTCACCGACAACCGCCGCTGGCTCCCCTTCCTCGTGCGCGACATCGACTCCCCATGGACACACCCCATGCCCTACGACGGGATGTACAGTCAGGCCTACACGCTCTACCGCACAGGCTTCCGCTACTGGTTCGATGCCGACGACAATGCCGAGCTCCAGCGCCACAACCGCCAGTTCGAGGAGCCCTGCATGGAGGAGGAGCTCATCGCCACCTACCTGCGCATGCCCTATGGCGACGAGGTGGGCGAGTTCCTCACCGCCACGCGCATCATCGAGCTCATCGGCGGCGCGGTGAAGCGCCCCCTCTCGGCCAAGAAGGTAGCCCTCTGCATGAACCGTCTCGGCTTTGAGGCACGCCGTATACGTAATGTGCGCGGCTGGAATGTGGTCATCCTCACGGGCAACGACATCAAGGAGCACCAACGGCTCAATGCCCACCGCAGCGTGGAGGATTAGGAAAAAGTTGTGGCAGACCTAACTGTCACAACTTTTGTTATTTACGCCCATTCTGCCACATCTGCCACATACTTTGCATACCCTATAAGGAAATAAATAATTAATTAAATTATTTTTAAAATATAATTATTTAATTTTAGTATATAGTACTCTATGCAATCACGTGGTACATGTGGCATACCCGCCGTAACTCACACATACACTGCAAGAAACCACTGCCACAACTTTTTCCAAAAATCAGAGCCGTCTGATAAATCTGCCAGAGCCTTGCGATAAAAAAATCAGAGCCGTCCGATTTTCTTAACGGACGGCTCTGATGTAGAGTGGGTGTATTGAAATGAGTTTACAAGACAAATTTTGCAAGATGAGCAAGACTTTGTTTAGAATATTTCATTATCTTTGCGACAAATCGCGAAGGAATACTACACTTGCCGTGAGAAATGCTGAAACTACTTCAATTTTCTCGTTCGCTTATAGTTATCTTCGTCTTGAATATTATTTATAACAACCAATAAGTGAAGTTTACGAATTAATGAGTGAAGCACGTAATCACATAAAAGTCTTCGTATCATCAACGGTTTATGATTTCGAAAACGATCTGAGACAGATATTTCTTACCCTTGATGGTTTTGGGTACGATGTTTATATGTCAAAGGAGGGTACCATTCCATTGGATAGTAGGCTTTCCAATCTCATAAATTGTGTCAATGGTGTTGAAGAATGTGATATTTTCCTCGGTATAGTTCGCCCTTTGATAGGCTCTGGTGTTCTCGAAAAAGAAGGACGTTCAATTACCGCTCAAGAGTTTGACCAGGCGATAAAACTGGGTATGCCTAGGTTTGTATTGGCTGACTATCGCGTAGAATTCGCGCACAAGTTCTTGAACCTTATAAAACAGGGGTTAAATTCAATTCCCTTGAATAGAGAAAAAATAATTAAAGATGAAGAAGGTACGGAAAAAACCATATGGATACCCAACAATGTTGTTCATGGAGAGTGTGTTGAAATTTACAGGCTTGCCATACAAAATGACATTAAACCTGCAAATAGAAGAGGTAACTGGGCCCAGCCATATAAGGATAGCGAAGATATACTACGCTTCATCGAGGCTCAATTCAAGGATGTAGAACGCATAAAAAGCCTAATCTATGGATAAAAGTTTTGTTGAGATGCTCTTGTCCCAAAAGCATCTGCCATCCCCTGTTGAATGTGTTTCAAACCCCAATACGGAAAAGATTGCCAAGTCCATTTGCGCATTATTAAATGCTCAAGGTGGATGGGTAATCATAGGTGTAGATGATAAGCATAATTGCGTGGGAGTAGAAGATTTGGGAATCGAGAAAGAAATTCAAAGCGAAATAACCCACAATATATTCCCTATGCCACTTGTCTATGTGCAAAAGGAATCATATAAGGGGAAAACAGTTATTTTAATAACTGTGATAAAAGGCAGTTTGCCTCCATACTCGTACAAGAACAAATACTACATCAGTAAAGGTGATGTCGTAGCTCCGCCATCTTCAGATGAGTTAAGTCGCTTGATGAGAGATGCCTTTTCTGTTAGGTCTGGTTGGGAATCTATAGCCAATCTTTATGCCGATAAAGCCTCATTGAACGAGGATCTAATGAATAAGATTTATCAGCAAGGTATATTGTCAGGACGTTTGGCAGAGAGTAATAATAGATTATATTCCATTCTGTCCGAACTTCAGTTACTCAATTCGTATGAGATAAAGAATGGAGCAGTTGCATTATTCGCAAAGGACATCAAACATTATCTCCCCCAATGTCGAGTAAGGATTCAGTTGATGAGTAAAGGTAAGACTGCAAATCAATTTGATGATAGCATTACATTGGAGGGAAATATATTTATGCTTCTCAATGAAACTATTGCCTATTTTAGAGAGCGTTTGCCCAAGCAATCGTTCTTTCTTGAAGGTAAAACCACCCGTATGGATGACTACATATATCCATTGGATGTATTAGATGAAGCCATAAGCAATGCTCTTATTCATAGAGATTATTCAGATTCACTTGATGAGGTAACAATCTTTATATTCGCAGACAAGATTGAAATTACCAATCCAGGTCGCTTGCCTGAGAAATTGGTAAAGAGTAAAAATGAAATCTTACCTCATGGTTCAGTACTTCGCAATCCTCTTATGGCCGAGATGTTTTACATTGCTGGTGAGATGGAAAAAACAGGTCGTGGGATGGCTTTGATTTCTAGTAGGATGAGAGAACTGGGTAAGAAATTGCCTGAATGGACAAGTTCTAATAATCGAACAACTCTGACCATATTTAGTAAGTCAGAAAAATTGACATTGAATGAACGCATAGAACAGTTTTTGGGCTCACATTCAAAAGGGGACATCTTTAGCAAAGTTGAGTATATCGATTTTTTTGAGAAACAACCATCAAAGATTACAGCCCAAAATGATATATTGTCAATGTTAGGTTATGGAATCTGTGAAAAAATAGGCAATGGACCATCAACAAAATATCGAATAAATTGACCGATACTGACCGATAAAGTATGATTTAACGAGACATGCAGCAGTTTCATGATTCCCCCCCAAATTAAAAATTGACCGATAAAAGGTTAGAATGTATTTGGTATAGTGACAAGAAAAACGAAGAAGAATTTCGTTCAGCAACGAGTCATTCGAGCAGTATGCCCTCGGTCACGAGGGCATATTTATTTAATGTATAGTAATTGTAGTAATCGTAATCCAATACACAAAGCTAAGTCCTTCTTAAAATCTGATATAAACCCAAAAACGATTGAAGGATATCTATTTTTCACTCCTCCAAAAACGTCATCAGTGCCTCCGCCACCGCCCTCATCCGCTCGTATGCCCAGCGCTTGGTGCCGTAGGCGGCATCGTAGCGCCAGTCACGGAAGGGGCGGGCGTAGAGTGTCTGCGATATGTGGCGTATGGTCTCCACGTCGGGCATAATGCGAAATCCGCCCGGTGGAGCCACCGAACGGATATAATCGACAAAGCCTGCATAGCCCAGCGAGGCATCGTACCACCCCTCATCTACTAACACCCTGTACACCGCCTGCCAGTGCACCTTACGTGTGACGAGATAGCGCCCGTCGGGCGTGCGGTGGTGCATTAATAGATTAAGGGCCTCCCCTAACCCCTCCCAAGGAGGGGAACTTGGCTCCGCGCTGTCTGAATCACCCCTCCTCGGGAGGGGCAGGGGGGAGGCCACTCTTCTTTCAATTTTTTTCCACTCTTCTCTCCAGCGCCTCTATGCGCTCGATCAATTCAATTGGTACATTCTGGTACATAATGATAGATATATTTAAGTATAAGATAGATATATTTGCTTCATCTTAGGCTCACGGTTCAGACGGTATATCACGCTCTGTACGGGAATGCTGAGCTTTGGGCTATCGCTTCATGCCCTTCAGCAGTCCATTTATCTTGCTCTTGAAGCGCTCCAGGCTGTCTTTGCCCCAACCGGCGACATCCATGACGACATTTCCTTTTTCGTCGAGCAGGAAGTAACGCGGTATGCCGTTGATGGAGGGTATGGTGTTCCAGTCGTCATTGGACAGGCGGTAATGGTAGCCCGAAATGTTCTTGATCATATCGCTCCATGTCTCATAGGGACTGCTGC
>JAFQLT010000027.1 GCA_017396545.1 Bacteroidaceae bacterium
GCCATCGCAGGCTATGGCGTGCGCGTAGTCATCAGCAGCTCATTTGCCGACATCCACCGCAACAACCTGCTCAACTGCTTCGTGCTGCCCGTCATCGTGAGCCGCGAGTTCCAGCAGGAGTTATTCGACACCGTCGCCGCTAACCCGCAAGCCGAAGTGAAGGTCGATGTGCCCAATCAAACCGTCACCAACCTTGCCACTGGCCATAGCGAGACATTTGACATCAACGGCTACAAGAAGTACTGCCTGATGAATGCGCTCGACGACATCGACTTCCTGCTTGAGAACACGGAAAAGATTAAGGAATTCGAGAAGGCACATTGATTCCCCCATTCCCGAAGTGCACATTCTATGGCCATAGAATGTGCACTTCCTTTTTCCCACTCATATAACCAAACTATGCTGCCGCACTTAAAAAATCACATTTATTAAAAAAAGCCCCTTTATAATTTGGTTATACAAAAAAAACAGACTACCTTTGCAGCGCAATTCCAAAAACGGAATGGCGGGATAGCTCAGCTGGTTAGAGCGCATGATTCATAATCATGAGGTCCCCGGTTCAATCCCGGGTCCCGCTACACAAGAAGAGATGGCAGCAAGCCATCTCTTCTTTTCTTTTTCTACTGTCATAAGCCTACCTATTCACCTGCCGCAATAAAGCGAGTCAGCAGACATTTCGGGTCAGCGGATATTTCCGGTTGATGGACCCTCTAAGTGTGCCCAGTCTATACATAAAGAATTTGATCTCCCCCAAATCTCTGAACTGTGTCCTAAAGCCCCACCTTTTGCCATCAGACACCAACCAAACACCTTGAAAAAGACATCAATGTGGTTATAAATAGTATATTTAAGGACAGCCTCATAAATCTTTTATTCGTAGTGGATGATCTCTTCTTAGATATTAGATGTACATATCAGAATCATCCTTATCATGGACAATAAGGTATAAGGCTTATAACATTTCTATTCTCATCCAAAAGTACAAGATACCATTCAGGATTCCAAACTTCAGTTCCTCTCTCTCTAAACGATATAACGGCCTCTATGTAGTAGTGTATTAGGACTTCTTGTGAGAGTGATTCCAATTGCTGGAAAGTCTCAACATTTATATCAGGCTGTTCTGTGAATATTTGTGGATGTAGATATTTCTTCTTTACAAGTGGAAACATGAACAACTCACGCTCTTGTAGTTCTGTTAATTGATATTCAGTTCCAGATACAACGTTCTGCCTGAGGTAATAATCAAGGATTTCCTCATCAGAAAGGTACTCATTCTCTATATTGAAAGTAATAGGATGAACCCAGCGAACCAACACCTTCTCACCTTTCTGTACACCAGGCTTCCATTTTGGCATTAATCGAGCTACTCTGAGAGCTTCTTCTGCAAGCAAATGATGGACATCATTTATTACCTTAAAGTGTGATAGGGTTCCGTCCTCATGAACAATAAACTCAACTAAGACTCTTCCTTGGATCTTTTTATTGTAGGCTTCCTGAGGATAATCCAGTTTCTCCTGAAAGAATCTGGTGAGACTAGATACGCCTCCTGGGAACTCTGGGGGATTTTCTACTACATTGTATACTCGTTTCCCTTCAATAAATATTATATCCTCTTCAATATACAGGATTTCATTGTTTCTTGTATTTTCTGCTGAAGCGGCGTAAAATGATGGTATCAGTGTAAACACTACTACTATAACGACTTGCTTTATATTCATACAGCCCCTTAAATAATAATTAAACACATCCATTATATCTTCTATCTATATTTAAGTTCCTTCTTCCCCTCTCTTGTCGAATAGTATTTATTCTCCATTGTGGCAAGTTGCTCTCTAACTCTGTCGTATTTACTTTGCAAGGTTCTGTAATCAGTATTCTTTTTTGCTAAATCTGTCTTGGCTTTATTCAACTCAGACTCTAATCGGCTATTTTTACTTGTTAACGACCTTGCTTCTATCTCATAGCTGTCGTTCTCCCGTTTCAGTGTCTCGTAATTTCGTTTCAGCCTTTCATATTCAGCCTTTAGTCCCTCCAATTCTCTGCTCGTTGTCTCCTGTTTATCAGCTAAACTACGATTCTGGCCTTGTAACTGCGTGTTTTCCTTTTGAATTTCTTCTTTTTCCTCATTCAAAGCATAATTCTCAACTCTTTGCGTTTCTATCATTCGCTGTTTAATCTCTATATTTTCATTCTTCTCCTCAATCGTGTTGAAGAAAATAATCGAGCCAGCAAATAAAGCAACAAACAGAGCTACAACTACCCCCATCTGCTTTTTCTTTCTTTCAAGGATTCGGAGTTTATTTTCTTGTTCACTAGTTTTTTTCTTGTAGGCCTCGATCTCTTTATTCAATTGTTTTATGACAGCTCTAGAACTATTAGTTTGGATTGTATCATAATCTTCATCTTTATATATGTATGTGAAGCCAAATGTATGTGAAGCCTTAACTATATCCTCAACATTGTCATTAAAGCTAAAATCCTTAGATGAATCCCTTGAGATTGAATAATCTGTTACAGGTAATTGATGTATCTCAATATTCTCAACATCTTTGGAGAGTTTATGTATAGTTAACTTTATGCTTTCTTCATGCTTATACAATTCACTAACTCTCGCAACAATCTCACCATTCTTGGATAAATGAATAAAATCCCCCTTATTCACAAAATCTGAGATTGTTTTCTCATATATTTCAAAAAGGGTATTAATATTTTTTATCATCCCCCCATGAAGTACTAGACAAATTCCAATATATTTATGGTTATGTAGTTTTCGGATATACCCATAATACATTAGGTTCCTATCTCGATGAATTGCAATTTGTGTTATCGCCTTAGAATTTCGATAGAAGGTCTTAAAGACATCTGAAGAACCGTCATCAGGGTATTGTGTATACCCCGATGACAGCTCCCCAAAAATGTAGATTGAACCATTCATGATGATTTAGTAACGTGTAAAGTTTATTGTTTTATTTACATTGTCAACTTTAATAGATGCTAGTTTATCCAACACTCCATTACCCAAAAGTATTGGAGCCTCTTGGTTCAGCGCAACAGTAGCTTCCACATTATGTAAGACTATTCCTTCTTCACCGCCAATCTCTACTTCTTTGATAATGATTGTCCCATTCTCAACAATCTCACCACTTGCTATTTGAGAATAACTTGAACCAATAATGTCGTCTGAAGAGAATTTGCCATTTTTATATAAAGTCTGTAATTCCAACAACGACAAGTGTAATCCTGAGCATCCTGTATCATAAATCATATTCATGGGTTCGCCATTTAATTTGACAGGAATCACCTTCACACCACCATATTCTGAGTATGGGACACAGATGTCCTCCACATTGTTAATATTTGACAAATCAACAGGTGGCTTTTTCTCTTTTGTACCACATGAAATAATAAATGCGGCAAAAGTCAATGAGACAAATATTTTCTGTATTTTCATTTTTTCTTAACGCTAATATTTCTTTTTTCTATCTTCTTTGAATCAATAAGGCAGATGATACAAACTTCATTCGAATCTGTAACTGTTATTTGATTTCCATCAAGCGTTGCTCCTTCCACTTTAAACTTCAAATTCTTTCCTAATATACATTCATCATTTGCATGTTTCTTTTCATGTTTGCATTTAGCAGTAATTGTATAGGTCTTACCCAAAATAAGATTATCTCCTTTGAATCCATTCCCACTAACATCAATCCTTAATTTGGGAAAGTCTTCAACCTTTTCTTGTCCCGAGACATCAGTGTTCTTGTCTTTTAGGATTTGATTTTCTGATTCAAGTTGTAAAATCTTTTTTTCAAGCTGAGTAATATGATTTTGATATCTTATATTCTCTCCATCATCTATATTCTTTTCTTTATATACATTATAAAGAACAAGACCAAGCAACACGCACAAAAGAATATTAATAATCGTTGGAATCCAAACTTTAATACCATTTGACGTAACAGCTTTTTTACTATTCGTATCATCTTCACGAACAACTTTATAGCTATCGTCTGGAAATCGGCCCGCCACAAGGCGAGCAAGCTTTTCAAGTGGTTCTTTAATCGAATTAACAGACTCTTTTATCGTCTGATCGCTTGATTCTTTCTGTTTTCTTATTTTCTCCTCTGTTTCTTTTATTTTTTGTTCAGCTTTTCTAATCTCGGTCTCGTAGTGTTTCCTAATATTCTTTTCTGCAGATTCTAATTGCCTTTTCAATTCAACCTTCTCGTTTTCCAATCTACTAATATTACCCTGCAGGGTAATATTAGCCTGTTCTGCAGAGTTAAGTTTCCCCTTTAATTCTGATGCCTCTTGTTGTAATTGTTGACATCTGCTTTGTAATGGTGCCACTTGTTTAGTCATCAACTCATTTTCTGCATCCTTCGAAGGGTAATCAGGAGATATCAGAATCTTTTTATGCCTATATGTTTCAAAGAATATTGGGCTATCCACATCCTTCAAGCTGTATCTGACGATACCGCTCTGCTTTGGCATATTATCATTGGTAAGAAATGATAATTCTTTGATGTTAGACTCAAACAGTCTTTGAATATTGTTAAGAATATCAGTTGCATCGTTGGCAAAATCACGAATGAGAAAGCGCTCGTAATTATTGCTCTGTTCTATAAGTCTTCCTACACATATCTGACTATATACAGCCTCAAAAATTTGAAATAACGTATAAACATTCTTACAATATCTGTTGGTAAAACATAAAGTCATACCGAAATAACTTCCAGGTCTGCCATCCGCATTGCTCACATTCTTTTTTCTTAAATACGTGTAATACGTACTATTACCTATCCGCTCTATATGGAAGGCTGCAGAAACCTGCTCTTGTTCATCATGATTGTAAAATTGCTTTATGTAATCACGATTCTCATCTGGTCCCCATATGTCATGCCCTACTGGACACCCGTGGATATACAAACTAAATGAATCCATATTCATTATCCTTTTATACATTTCATTATAGATTTCCACAAATATGCAGGATACATATCTTCGCTCTCAGTATAAACAAGTCTACCATTTTCTGAAGTATAGTATCCCGTGCAAAAAGGAACGAACTCATATTTATACTTTTTAACCCAACTTACAATAGGAGTATTATTCCTAAACACATTTACAAGTCCCTGATACTCATCACTCATCTCCTTATTCGCGTTAGACAAAGATACACGGCGAGATTTAATCAAATAAGGCTTCTGATCTATCTTGTTATACATTATAATGCTTCTATCAGTAGAAGTCATTAATTGGTTATAACAATTGGTGATACGTGTAACATATGCCTTCTTTGTAGAAAAATCAACATTCCAATCTGCCTCGGTTATGTACACCCAAATCTTTCGATTCTTCAACTTCCTTATAATTTCAGTCATATATGAAGGAAAATCTTTTGCTGACACATTCTTCTT
This sequence comes from Bacteroidaceae bacterium, assembly GCA_017396545.1. Taxonomy (GTDB): domain Bacteria; phylum Bacteroidota; class Bacteroidia; order Bacteroidales; family Bacteroidaceae; genus UBA1189. The sequence goes on from JAFQLT010000027.1 coordinate 5,418, forward strand.
GCTAAAATAATGTTCACCTGGTGCCTCTAAAAACTGACATATGGTTTTGCCGTTCTTTACAATTTTCACTAACAAAAAGTCTGTATAAGCCGTACCAGGTAATGCATCTTGAGTGTCAAGACCTTCCATAAACTTTCTACATTTCTCTCGGTAATTATCTCCTGCTCTGAAATTCAAATCGGGAACTATCTCATAGCCCTGATCACGCAAGTAACGAGACAATCGGACTAATGTCATAGACTTTCCGCTACTTCTTGGGCCAAACAACATTATGATAGGAGAGTGTTTATCACCAATCTGGATACTATTGGCAGAATTGTTGTTATCATCATAATGCATATCCTCTGTCGTTTGTGAGGACGCAGTACGACTTGTTGATTCACTTACTGGAGTTTGATCAATATCCAAACCACCCAAATCCAACTTGAACTCTTCCGAATTATAATTCTTGCTTTCCATAACTTATTAAATAAAATCTGATTCTTCTTTAAATGCTATATCAAAAAATATGAATGCTGCAATATCTACCAATATTGACAGAATTACATAGTACCAAAAAGACGATGGATATTTACCCTGCATAAAATCAACAAAGAAGACCTCAATAACAGATGACATACGCTTTGTTCGGGTGACACCATTCTCTTTTGTATATACCTCTTCATCATCCGTCGTAGAGTCAAACTCTACAAATTGTCTGTTGCTCTGGATTGTATTGTATCCATCAGCCAATAGTTTTTCCACCTGCTTTATCTTTTCCTCAGAGATGCTGCCTACTTGCAAATCAACTTGAATAGAATCGTTCATTGCAGTCAATCGGTTCTTTTCAGTTCTCGCTTTACTTACAGTACTATGAGTTATAGTGTGAGGTTTTAATGCGCTGTTCAATGCAACATCGATTTCTGCCTGATATTTATTTAGGATTTCTACATCAGCACTATTGTAACGTGGATCTTGCTGAATATTGGAATTCAAAATCTTATTAATCTCTTCCAGATAACGTCCTATCTGCTTGCCATTTCCTCTTCTTCCTGTCGGTCCATCACCGTTGAACTCAGTAACAATTAATCTTCTTTGCTCCTCTACTTTGTCAAAGATTTCTTTACCAGTGGCATCTAATGTTTTAGTAGTACCAGTTCCCTTGTCTATTATTTGTTGCAGATATTTATTCGTGGTCTCAATATCTTTGGTTATAACATTTCCTATTTGGTCATTATAAAAGAATGTATGAGTATTGGTCGGCATACTCATAACCAACCAAAAACTTATAACTAACAAAATACCTCCAAAGAGTTTGGGATATCGATTTTCTACAAAACCAACAGACATAAATGAGTCAACAATGAGTTTTGTACCAAATGAGGCCACAACAAAAAACGCAATAGTCATACCCCATACCAAAATACTTGGCCATCCTGTTGGCAGTAATAAATGAAGAGACTTTTGAGTTGCCCAGCAACTGATTCCTGCCATAATTAGATAGGCAACTATAGAACCTATCTTTTTGAATGAACTATTCATATTTTAATTAAATAATATATCCGCCGACTCCCTTTGGCGGAGGTTTATATTAATTAAAATATAAAAAAAGACGTGGGAGTCATCACCTGTTACTCGTCCCACGATTCAAAGGCTCTCGCATTGCCCAACTCTGTCGAAACGAGCAACGCGAAAGCCCCACGCCGATATGTATATACACACCTTGCATTATACGAGTTGTCACAACCAATATAATAAAGGAGTACAAAAACATACCCATGAGACATTCACCGTTGCCTTGTTTTTGACAGAGTGTTGAATTTGCGAGATTCTTGAATCGTCAAAACAAAGCGTCCAAGTAAACGCCTTTTCCATTATGTCATCCCCACCCATCCACCTTAATTCGTACAACTGAAGTAAGGTATCGGCGTAAGGATGCGACAAAGTTAAAAAATCAAAAATTAAAAAGCAAGAAGAATCTTTAATAATGTATGAAATTGTTTTCAGGATGTATGAAAACACGCTTTGCGTGTACGATAACGTTGACGTTAACGAAAACAGGGCAGCAAGCAGCAGGTTGAGGGTTAACTACTTTGTTGTTGAGCTTCGGCTGCGCTCGCTGCAAGAGTTCAAGCGAGTTTGACTCTCGCTCGCTGGCACGAACCTTGAGGGTTTAGAGTGTAGCGTTTATAGATGAATGCAATAACTCCCGACCTCGGAGAAGTCGGGAGTTATTACATAATGAATATAGAGTACGATTACATGTCTTCTAAGGAGAGGCAAGGTTGTTCCGTCTTATATTTAAAAATTGCTTGGTTCGGATGTCCTTATTTATCCAGTACACTTACCCGATAGTTGATTTCTTCTTTTATCTGCTGAGTCCATTGGTCGTTGATGCCTGCCTTGTCTGCATAGTACTCAAATTTCCTTACAGCCTCAAGGCATTTGTCTATGAGCGCATCGGCCCCTTTGATGTTGTAGTGTTTGGCCAGTTCAAGAAGGTCGCTTCGTTCAATATCGACATTCTTATTGTTGATGGTCATGCTATGGCGATTCATATAGCCTGGTGCCGACAGGTCTACGGCAAAGGTGTAATCGTATGCTGGGGCTATGTGCCAAGCCCCATCGTCGGCCATCAGGAAACTGAAGTTCTTGTTGTGGTCGTCCACATTACCTCCCAGTACATTCATTGTCAACGATAGGAACAGCTGTTTCAGCTCTGAGGGGAGCACTCCAAGACGGCAAGCCACATCAAACAGCTCTTCGTAGCTGTTTGCCGTAGGCTTCATGGCGGCCAGAGTCTGTATATGTAGCTTCTTGCCGCCTTGACGGTCAAAGCGCTCGGTCATGAAATGGGCTGCCTCTTCGCCCTCAACGAGATAAGAAGGCATCATCTGCAACCCTGCTTCCTTGGCCATCAGATAATAGCTATATTCAATGCGTGTGGTGGGCACGCTTGAATGTTCGTCAAACTTGATAATCATCGGCACGAAACCCTCCATCGGGGTAGCCACCTGTCCAGAGTAGCATTCGTTTGTCTCTAAGTTGATATTAACGATGGCTTTGGGTCTGCGACCTCCAGCAGAAGTACCCACCTTGAATAAGCTTTCTATCATCAGGTCGGGCTGCATTTCTGCCTTGAAACTTTTGGCCTCGGTCAGTGCTGATTGGGCCAACCTATAGAGCTCTGCTATCTTGACCTTGAATGGTTGTTCCAAATCCTCAGCCGCAGGAGGGAGGAACTCCAAGGCTCCCATGCCTCTACGACCAATATATGCCAAGCGGTCGAGGGCCGATAGGTTTCTCGTGCTGATGCCATGTGTCTTAGCCCACTCATTGAACACCCGATTTCCCCAATGGTCGGGCAGCGAATCGGCAATGAAGGAGGGCAGTCCGCCAAACAACTTGTCACCATCGGCATACACAGGTAATCCATTTCTTACGGATGGACTATTGATGGATGCTCGCAGTGGAGCTATATCATATCCTAAAGTAAGGAAAGCGCGGTCATAGTAGAAGCAATTCTTCTCGGCATAGCCATCCTTATAGGTCACGAGCGAGCCTACTCTATGCCCCCATAGAAACACCTCAAGATTCTGTATCATCGCTGTTTCTCCTTACTCTTTTAGGGATAAACTTATTTATTTGCTTCAATGCCATCGGTGGCATGGGGAGTTCGGGCAAGAGGTCTTCAAGACGCTGTTCCATACCGACTACGCGAAGGAGTGAGATGAAATTGTTGAGGGTGATATTCTTGTTTACCCCCTGCTCCAGATGACAGATGGTAGTCAGGCCTACCCCCGACCTCTCGGCCATCTCTTTCTGGCTAATCCGCGCTGCAAGACGATACTCCTTCAGCCGCCTGCTGAGTAGCATGATTATGTCTTGATTTGTTGTGTAGACATCTTCACTCATATATCCATATATTGGTATTACGATGCAAATATAGCGATAAATATCTATAAATTGATATGTTCTCGTGCTTTTTTGTGTTATTTTAGTAAACCTACTGCTTTTCGGGTGATGGCTGTTGAGAAAAGCTGTGGCTTTTCAACGATAACGTTAACGTTGACGTTGGCGAAATGATGTTTCCCTGTTTTAGGCGTAGGTGTCGGTTTTTGCGCCTAATATGTTGTATATATGGTGTATAGCGACCGACACCTCCGTTGCGGGGTGTCGGTCACCTCTCTTTCATTTTTGACTTTACCGAAGTCGTTACGCTCGTCGGGTGCGGAAATAAATATCCTCCACTCACTCGCAACTTTCAATTTTCACTTTTTAATTTTCAATTTTCAACTTGGTATGTACTGCCTCTGGTTCTTCGGTCCTATGGCGATGAGTCGGCCTGCTTTGACTAACTCCTTCAGTTTGGTGAGGGCGGTGTGGCGGCTACATTCGCAGATGCGCTCGAAGGTGGAGCGGCTGAGGCTGTCGTTGGTGGCGAAGTACTCCTCCAGACGCTTCTCGATGGTGGCATCGGAGAGGTGCTTGTTGCCTGTGGGGCCTCCGCTCACAATCTGAGCGCTGCGCATCTGTTTCCATAGCTCGGCACACGGGGCGAAGGAGATGCGGCTCACGCTGATGTCCTTCGAGGTGATGTAGTCTTCCTTGCGCTTGTTGCCGCAGGTGAGGGTGAGGCTGAAGGTGCCCACGTGGTCTATCTCGATGCGGTTGCCGTCGAGCAGGGCCTCGGCAATGCGCTGCCCCACGGCTTGCAGCACGGCGGCCACATCGCTCTGGGTGGCCGAGCTGGCATGGTTGATGTCGTCGGCCATCTCCTTGGTGGTGACCACGCGGCTGCTCACGACGCTCACGCCCATCGTGGGGTTCTTCTTGGTGGACTTGCCGGTGAGGTCGTTACGTTCGTACAGTTGGTAGGCAATGGTGCCCGATTTCTTGGTGGCGGTTTTTTGTTTCATATTGTTTTATTTAGGAGTGAAGGAGTCAGGAGTACAGGAGTGCAGACAATACTACTTTCGCTGCTTCCCTTTTCTTCGTTAATCGTTATAATTGCAATCTTTGAAATTGCAAAATCAGCGCTGTTTTTCTTTTTTATCATCTATTTTTATTAAAATCACACAATCTTTTCAAGTTATTGTCTGCTGGGCAGCGTACGCGCGTAAGCAGAGCGGTGAACGCGCATATGCAGTGCGGCATATGCGCGTATGCAGCGCAGCATACAACAACTTTGTTGGATGCAAAATTACATAAAAGTAGGCCAATCTGCAAGCTTTTACCCATCAAAATTATCTTATTGTGGAGTGCTTCTGGGGGCTATATCTTTGCGGTGTTATGAGAAAATTTAATGCTAAAAATCTTCGCCGTGAGGTACAGAAGCAGCTCAAGGAGTTGCGCGGCGGAGTCGGCCGAAAAGCCGTAGGTAAATTGAAAATTGAAAAAGTTGCGCTTGAGCGAGAGCAAAGATTGCTGGCAAGCTCTGCCGAACGTAGCGATTTCAACGAAGTTAATGGAGAATTGAAAACTAATAGCAACGACTATGACATTTCAATTGAGCCCAAATCAAAGAACGGTGAGGCGTTAGCGGTGAGTGGTGAGGGGGCAACGATTAACGATGAAGGTTTAACGATTAACGGTGAGAGGTTAGTGGGCGGTGATGAGGAGAAAATTTTCAATTCTCAATTTTCAAAGTTCGTGCAAACGAACGAGAGTCAAGCTAACTTGGACTCTTATAGTGAGTGCAGCCGAACTTCTACGGAGTTTATTGTCAATTCAAAGCGTCCTTCGCTGCCCGAGCTGGAGCAGTTTGTCCGTCGTGACTATGACCTCAGGTACAATGTGCTGACGGAGCAGACGGAGTATCGCCGCAAGGATGAGGCGCAGAGTGAGTACCGGCCGGTCACGCAGCGTGTGTACCGCACCTGGCTGACGGACCTGCAGAGGGAGGGGATGGAGTTCTGGAAGATAGACGGGCTGCGCACGGCCATAGAGTCGATGCACATCGCGGACTACCACCCGGTGAAGCACTTCTTCGGCACGTTGCCCGAGTGGGATGGCGTGGATCGCATCGGCCCCCTCATGCGTCGCCTCACACGGGATGAGGTGATGGTGGGCTACCTCGGTCGCTGGCTGCTGGCCCTCGTGGCGCAGGCGCAGGGCAAGGACGATGCGCTGTATGCGAACAGCGTGGCACCCATCCTCATCAGTGAGCAGCAGGGATGGCACAAGAGCACCTTCTGCCGACTGCTGCTGCCGCCCGAGCTGAGGATGTTCTACACGGACAACTTCAACCTCACGGCCGAGAGCCAGTGTGAGCGCCGCCTGACGGACTGCCTGCTCATCAACCTCGATGAGTATGACCGCTACTCGGCACGCAAGCAGAGCACGCTGAAGAACCTGATGCAGATGCCCTCGCTGCGCATGCGCAAGGCATACGCCCGCAATGCCACCACGCTGCCGCGCATAGCCTCGTTCATCGGCACCAGCAACACGCCCTACCTGCTCACCGACACCACGGGCAGCCGCCGCTTCCTCTGCGTGGAGCTGACGGAGATGATCGATGTGGACACGCCCATCGAGTACGAACAGCTCTATGCGCAGTGTATGCACCTGCTGGACCGTGGCGAGCGCCATCACTTCACCGCCGAGGAGGTCGTTGACATCGAGCTGCGCAACCGTCCCTACCGCCACATCCCACCCGTAGAGGAGCATTGCCGCAAGCACTTCCGCCTGCCTCGCGAGGGGGAGACACCGCAGCTGATGTCGGCCGCCGATATCTATGAGTATCTTCGTCAGCGTAACCCGCGCCTCATGCGTGGGGTATGCGAGCGGAACTTCGGTGCGCTGCTCCGCGAATGGGGCTTCGAGCGGGTGGAGCATAGGCATCGCAGAGTTTACAAAACTCTGCGAATTGAAAATTGAAAATTAAAAATTGAAAATGAGGCGACCGACACCCCGCAACGGGGGTGTCGGTCGGTATATTTCATATATTCAGTGTGTTACGCGTAAAAACCGATACCTACACCTAAAACAGGAAAACATGATTTCTTCAACGTTATCGTTGAAAAGCCAGTGTTTTTCTCAACTGCCGACACCTTGCCCAGAAAAAGGAGAAGGGGCCTTATCGGTATTTTATCTTGAAATAGTCGAGCAATGCCTTGTAATTGTCTTGTGCTGTAAGACATGTGTCCATGAGGTAGCCCTTGATGTGGGGCCAATGTTGTAGGCCGCGATAATAGAACATCTTCAACTCATCGGTGATGATGAAGGGCACATGCCCATGGGCAAGGCATTCCTTGAACATGATGAGACGGCCTACGCGGCCATTGCCATCTTGAAAGGGGTGTATGCGCTCAAACAGATGGTGCAGGTCTACGATATCTTCCAATGTCTTGTTGCGCTTGGCATGGTATTCCCGCAACATGGCTTTCATTGCTTGCGCCACTTCGTCGGGCGGCGTTGTCTCAGTACCTCCGACCTCGTTGGGGAGTCGCTTATATTCGCCTACGGCAAACCATTCATGGCGACTGTCCGATGTGCCGGATTTCAGCATGAGGTGCAGACTTTTGATGAAGGCCTCGGAGAGCCGCTCCTCAGCACGATCGATGACGGTATCGATACAGCGAAAGTGATTGCAGGTCTCGATGATGTCGTCCACATTGACGCTCTCATCGGTAATACCTATCGTATTGGTCTCGAAGATATAGCGTGTCTGGTCGTGCGTCAGTCGACTGCCCTCGATATGGTTTGAGTTGTATGTGAGGTCTATCTGCGTACGATGATATATGCCTCCTGTGAGGCGCATTTGTTTCTGCTCGCGTAATGCTGCAAGCAGTGGCGTCACGCGAGTCTGTCCACGGACAGGCAATACGGCGTCCATGGGTATATTCCAGGTCTTGCCTGTAAGAAATGCACCTTCAATCTTTCCCGTAGCACAATAGTTGCGCACGGTGCGTTCAGACAAGCCATGCAGACTGGCAAACTCAGATACCGAGATATACTCCATACAAATCCTCCTATCGGCAAGTTTAATACATATAAAACACTACAAAAGTAGTATTTCTTGCCGATATCGGCAAGAAATAGGCGTTTTTTGTTGAAGTAGGAAGATAAAACTATATCACCCTTATTAACTTGTACTATTCTATGGCATACGCCTCATTTCCCTTTCAAATAATCTATCGGATTCAGATAAAACGCCTTTTGGTGTCCCAGCGGAGCGTCGTCGATGCGCCAGGGATAGGGGATGAGGGTGCCTATGCCATAGTGCAGGTGGGCGGGTGTGGTGGCGGCATTGCCCGTGTTGCCCACGGTGCCTATCTGCGTGCCATGCCCCACGAGGGCGAGGGGCTTGGTGGTGATTTCGTCGAGGTGAGCATAGTAGTGGAGCCGCCACTTGGGGCCAAGCACGAGGACAAACTTACCGCCCTTGCCATACTCTGCCGTGCATAACACGATGCCTATGGTGGCGGAGTTGACCCGTGTGCCTCGACGGGCAAACACATCGATGCCCTTGTGCACGATGGAGGTACCCCAACCCTCGTACCAGAAGGTCTCGTGATTGTAACTGTTGCTGTCGGCCCCCACGACGGGCATCTTCAGATTTTGTGGGATGAGCATCCCGAGGACTACGATGACCACGAGGGCCAAGAGTATGCGTGATAGGATTCGTTTCATGTTGTTCGCGTTATTTTCTACACAAAGGTACTGCAACAAAACAATACAGCCAAGCATTTCGTGCTTGGCTGTATGAAATGGTGGGGTTGGTGTATGAAATGTATCCTTGAGTGTCAGAAGATAATTCAATACACAAATCCAAACATCCACAAGGGGATGGAGTTTTGATACACATATTCTACATCGTCTTTGACAACGAAACCTTTGTCCATGGGAAGAGTGGATAATTGCTTCTTACCTTTGTTCTTTCCACCGATCTCGAAAGTCAGGCCATCGACCTCAAAATCAGAAACAGCAGACGAAGAGATGAAATGTCCAACACGCAGCCACGCGAAGAAGATAGTCTCACGGATAGTGCCGATATCGGGAGTCTTTTCTGATAGCACATACGCTTCATTGGGATTGTTCAAGTAGATCTTTTCAATCTTCTCCAGCAACTTCACGCCTGTGGCCTTCTCGCGTAGTACACCTATAAGACCTGCCTTCTCAAGGTAGAGCATATATTGAGGCAAGGTGTTTCTTGATATATCCAAGTCGCGCTCCAGCTTGGAGTAGTTAGGTTTGAAGGGTACGCTTTGCGCCAACACATAGAGGAGTTTCTTGAGCTTCTGGGCCGAAGCCACCTCTATCTCTGCAAACTTAGGGATGTCATCTTCTACAATCTGCTTGATAACACCATTCAAGCGCATGGAATAGTTGCCCTCACGGAAAAAGGGATAGTATCCTTCGCGCAGATACTGAGCAAACAAGGGTAATGGCCGTTCTTGAGTATAAGGAAAATCGACCTTGCCTGCCACGATCTCCTCCAAGGTGTAGCGAGGGAGGTTCCATCCCTGCGAGATGTTGAGATATTCGCGGAAGCTTAATCCCGGAAGCACATATTCCAGTTTTCGACGGCTGAGGTCAGCCCCTCCCTTTTCCAAATCCAAAATAGAGGAGCCACTATATACCACATGCAGGTCGGGCATCTTGTCGTATATGTTCTTTATCTCCGTGGACCAACCTTTGTATTTGTGAATTTCATCAATATAAAGATGTTTGCCCCCTTGCAACATAAACTGATGGGCAAGCTCTTCGAGCCGATGTGTGGTGAAATAGAAATCATCGGCCGTCACATACAAAGTTTGCGGTGTATTGTCGTACAAACGGATGTGCTGGAGCATCATCGTAGTCTTGCCCGTACCACGAGCACCCAAGATGGCTATCAAACGACTGCTCCAGTCTATCTCCTGATGTTTGTCACGGACATAACTCGTATCTACTCTGCTGATCAGCTCACGGGATGTCGCAAATAAGTTTTCCATATCTCATATAGTTGAAATTCATCGCAAATGTACGAAGAAAGAACAAATTGCACAATCAAATGTGCAATTATTTGCAAACATTGCACGTTCAAACGTTCAGAATTATCTGTATTCTGCATAATAAGATGTGCAGTTTTGTGAAATGTGTACAATTTTTACTTTAAAAATCACCTATGCGTCCGCATCGCCAGCATGATGGCTTCGCCCACAAGGGCGATGTTGGCAAGGAGGTAGTGGCGCTTGTGCCCGAACTGGATGGTGTGGCCGGCTATCTCGGCAGTCTTCAAGATGTCGTTCTTTACGTTGGTGTCAACGAAGTGAGAGGCTGGACCAGCAAAGAAGGCAGTACCTGAGGGACTCAGCCCGAGGAGGATGGGGCCGGCATCGATGTCCATGCCGATGAGGCAGGTGCGGTCGTGGTATTCTTTGAGCCCAGGCACGAGTCCATCTTTCCAGAACAGGGCTTTCGCCTTCATATATTGCTCGCGGGCAAACTCCTCATCGATGAAGGTGAGGTAGTAGCAGTTGAGGGCCGAGTAGGAGCCTTTGACGGGACTGCCAACATACTGGCTGCCATCTTCCTGAAGGAAGGAGACGAGCACGCCCGTGTCCTTGTCCGTCCACTCACGCTTTGCCCGGCGCACCCACTGCTCCACGGTGGTGCGGTACTGCCCTTGATGCAGGTGGGCATACTTCTGTAGCGCCATGATGGCTACCAGCATATCGGGAATGTAGATGGCTTCGCCCGGGTAAGTGGGGAGGTTGAGGGCTTGGCTGCTGAGGATGCGACGGTTCATGGTGGCGCAAAGCGAGGTCAGCAGCTCGTCGTAGCGGTCGGTGCCGCCCGCCTCCTTGTAGCTGCATATCATCCAAGCCAGATGGCTGAGGTACGACACATGGCTATTGTTGCCATCGAGAGTTTCGAGCGGGTCTTCGCCCCAGCGCATGGCATCGTAGCGGCGCAGCTCGGGTGACATGACAATCTCGATGAGGCGCTCTATATGGTGTATGTTCTCGTCCCTTGTCTCGGGATATTGCTGGGTGATATTGGCCAGCGCGGCCGATAGCATGGAGCAGGAGTATAGCGCCCACTCGCCTTGAAACTGAGCGCCTACAATCGAGGGCATCTGGTCAATCACACGCTCAGGCGAGGTGATGAGTTTGCCCAACAAGTAGTCGCGCCGTCCCATGATGTCGGCACGTTCGTTCTCCATGGCCTCGGCACGCATCGATGCTACGCTCGATACCTTTAATAATATAAGGCATAGGATGAGCGCCGTGTATGCCACAAGGCTGCCCAGCCGGAACCGCTTCCGTAGCTTGTGTGCTCCCCTCTGAAATAGCCTCACGCCAATGAAGCAGGTGGCTCCGCACATAGGCAGCAGGATGACTTGCCATAGTGGGGCACACCAGTCATCGGTAGCGCAATATACCACTACACCTATGATAATATAGGCAACATAGGGGAGATAGAGCAACCGCACTCGCTTGCCCATGGGAACAAAGTTCCAGTACACGGCATTGAGCATGGTGTACACAAGCATCAGCAGTAGGGTGCTGCCGCTGTACTCGTAATCCCACACATAGGGCATGAGGAAAAACAGCAGGGCCTGCAAGGCAAACCACTTGCAGGTCTTCGCCATGCTGTCAATCATATAGAGGAAGGAGTCTTCGGGCATTGTCCTTATTGTTGTCTTTCTACAAACCTCTTATAGAACTCGCTCATCACATCAACGAACTCATCGGGAAGGCGCTTCAGCACCTCTTGCTTGATGTGTTCGGGTACTCCGCCATAGTAAGCCTCGGCAATACCGCCGGTGATGGCTCCCATGGTGTCGGAATCGCCTCCTAATGAGATGGTCAGGCGGATGGCACTCTCGTAGTCGGTGCTCTCCAAGAAGGCAATGATGGACTCGGGGACTGTGCCTTGGCAACTTCCATCGAACTGATAAACGGGGCGTATCTCATCGCATGTGCGACTGAGGTTGTAGCCAAAGGTAGCCTCTACATATTCCTTTATATACTCCTTGCTCTTCCCTGTTCGAGCCAGATAGATGCAAGCCGCCGTTGCCTGTGCTCCCTTGATGCCCTCAGGGTGGTTATGGGTAATCTCGGCACTCTGTTTGGCTGCTTCCAAGGTCTCTTCTAACGTGGTGAACGCCCAGCCTACAGGACTTACGCGCATGGCCGAGCCATTGCCCCAACTGCCATAAGGTTGAGGATCATCGCTCCAAAGCCAATCCTTGAACATACCTCCATAGCCTGCAGTGGGATAACGATGGCCATACTCTTGCATGATACCGAGCAAACTATCCCCCGAAAGCAGCCAATCGGCATTGGCCACGGTCATCACGGTGTCATCGGTAAACTCGGAATATTCAGAAAATAGGGGAAATGAAGTTCCCTTAAAGGTCCTGAATTCATATACAGAACCAATTACATCGCCTGCTATAGCCCCCAACAAACAATCAATCTTCACGGGAGGATTAATCATGGTAGTTGTTTTCCTATCCGCCTTATTATTAAAGTGCTTCTCCAGCACCTTGGCAAAGAGGTTGTCATCGGCAATCTCGGCAAACAGGGTCATGCAGGAGCGTAGCTTAATGGTGTCGATGCCTCCGAAGATTTCGTCAACATCTTTGTCTGACTCCAACACGACGGTAGTAATCTCGCGCAATCGTGCTCCAAGGACGGGATGGGCGAGGTAGGCACGCGCTTCCTCGATACCATCAAGCCCATAGTAGCGCGAGTTGTTGCTTGTGCCTAATCCCTTCAGTTGGGGGAAGATGTACCATATCCAGTGCGACACTTTTCGTCCGTTTCTTACCTCCTCTAAGGCACGGGGATACATTCGCTCTTGTGCCACGACGAAGCGCTCCAACGAGTTGTCGAGGCGCGGCTTTGGTTCGGGCTTCACGGGTTCTTGCTTCTTGAATGAAGCGAGTAGTTCTTTAATGCTTTTCATTGCTGACTTTAATCTTATTAGTTTTCGTATTTCTTATCCTCCTCGCGCATCTTGCGTACATACTCCAGCTCATCCTTAGCAAACTCCACGTCGATGTCATTCTTAATCATAAAGTTGGCCTGCTTCTCAGCCTCGTCCCACTTCTTGTATTCCACAAGAAGGTATAGGTAACGACGTTGAAAGAACTGGTACATGGGCATCAGACGTTCTATCTCTGATTCGTTGGCGTCCATCTTCTCGCGTGTGTCATTGATGTATGACACCACGAGTTGTAAGGCGCTGAGATCACGCATATTGCAGAGACAATTGATGAACTCTTGTATATGATCTATACGGTCAGAGGTCTTGGCTATGTTGAGGTAATAGCAAGCGCGAACATTCATACCAAGGTCTGCGTAGATGAAGCCAATATAGTAGCTGACATCGAAGAACACTGCCTTCAAATCCTCATGCCACTCATTAATCGGTAAGTAGCGGAATGCATTGAACACACGATTGAAATGGTACAATGCCTGATAATAACATCGGTTGTTGTAGTACTTCTTGCCCCAATAGAGATCCGATTGTATCGTCGGGTTAGTATGCGCAATGGCCAGACGCTGCTCATCGGTAAGTTCATTCTCCTTGCCGCTATTTACCTTGTCCATAGCATCGTCAATCATATACTTCACCTCCCAAGCATCCTTGTCCTCACCGTTCAATCGTACCTCGAGCATGGTGCGACTACTCAATCTCACACGATTGTCCATGAACTTGTCCAGCTCACTACCAGAGCGCACCACATTGACGATATAGTACAAGGTGTTGTCCGTAGAACCCTTAGCCTTGGTGAGGTTGACGAAGAGTGTCTGATGCTCAAACTCGTAGATGAGCACGATGCTGTTCAAGGACGTTGGTTCTTCATGTTGACGGATGTAGTCGCGTACGTCAAATGCGGTGATGGTGCTGATGTCGGTAATGTGCTCTACGCTATTGCCCTGCACAATCTTCAGTGAGAGCAGACAGCCGAAGTCCACATCCTCATAGAGTTGTACAAGCTGGTGTACCGACAGGAAGAATGGCGTATCTTCATCTACTGTCTCTTCATCCGCATGGTGCGCCTCCATTTGGCGGCTTATCGTGGCCAACTTGTCGTTGAAGGCGCAGTCGTTGAAGAATGCTTCGTCTTTCTCCTCTTCCTCCTTGATGGCCTTGTCCAACTCGTCGGAGAAGTCTCGTGCAAGGCTAAAGGCACCTCCCAATAACACTTGCAATTCCCCCTTCATCTGCTCCAGATTGCCGACACATGAGAAGAGGTATTCAAGATTAGCTGTAAGGATAGGCGTACCATCAGTATCTGATTCCTTCTTGGAGATTCCACAGTTCCATGCTCCCTGTGTGGTGTTGATATTATTTGCCGCCTCCAAAGCCTTATGTAAATGTTCGTAGCCGCATTCTTTGAATTCGTAAAATCTCAAAAAGACCCATGGCGAGTCTTTGTGGAAGACGAACATAAATATTCCTCCCTGATACTCCACCAGGTATGTATGGCGACTTCCATCTTCATCCTCTTCGTCACCATGCAATACCGCGCCCAAGGCACGGAAGATGTCTCCCGGAGTCTGCTCTTTAATGGTGTTTTGCGGTGTATCATCTCTCTTGCAACACCAATAAAAGATGATCAAGGCTGCAAATACTCCTATTCCAATAATGAGTTCTGTCATAATCCAATCTTTTGTGTATGATTAGTCCATTACCATACCTTCTGTTCGGGGTGTTCTTTCATTATCTGTTGCAATAGCTCCTTAGGCATGCCTGGTACCTCGCTCTGGTATTCGATACTGCGCACCTCATGCTTGCCTATCTCCTCCGTCTCTGAATTCACCTCACTATACACGCATACTGTAAACACCTTTTCGGGGTCATCCACGAACATGATGTACATGAACACTCCACCCAGCATAAAAGGCTCTATCTGACCTACTACGAATTGCCCTTTCGTTAGGTGACGATACGGATTCAAAGCCTCGTATTCGATTTTGCCTTTACTGTAATCGTCAAGGTAACGGCGAAGGGTGCGTATATACTCATTGTCGAGCCACTCCTTCTCCGTCCATCCAGCAAAGCGGATGTCGTTGAGCGACTTCTTTGTCGTGTCGCTCACCTCCGCTGTGTCCGCTGCCACAGTATCGTGAGCAGTCACTTCTGTGCTCGCTCCGTCATTATTCACGTTGTAATCAACATTCTTCTTCCCGCCGCAACTGCAGAGCAGTATAGATGCCAATATAAAACACCAAGCCCTTTTCATGTCTTTCTGTTTCTAATAATTTAATAATCAAATCCTGTTTCCTTTTTCAATTCTTTATATTTCTCGTAATCTTTGTCTCCGAGGTCGTATCTTCCCAACTTATAGTACATCGTTGCCCGTTGTTTGTATGCTACTGTCCGATCTCGGAGTGAAGTTTCATCATCGGGTAATACCTTCAAGCATAATGTTAGTTGCTCGATGGCCTCTTCCCACTCTTTGAAAGACTCGTGTAAGCATGCTTTCAGAGCATGTGAGATTCCTCTAAGGTCCTTGTGGCTCTTAGGCATATACATCAATGCTTTATCTATAGCAGTCATCGCATAGTCATACTGCTTCTTATCCATATATACTGTTGCCATATAGAAGTGTGCATAGGGGTTCTTCGGGTGTTCCTTCAGTTCATCCTCGAAGAACTTCAATCCCTCATCTAACTTACCCTCGCCTACCAGTTCTATTCCTCGATTGAGGTTAGCCGTGTCGAAACGTTTTTTTAATTGTGCACTCACACTCACCGTGGTCATCAATGCCACCATCATTACTACTACTACCTTTTTCATTTGCTGTATTGTCTTTAAGTTTTCTTGTACAAATTTCACAAAAAGAAATCGTACAGTCAAGCGTTTCTTGCTCGGCTGTACGAAGTAGTGGGTTTACTGTATGAAGTGGCGATTATGTTGTCATTTCATCTGTTTCCTCATTTTCTTCTCCATACAATATAGCTGGTGTTTTTTGGCATGCGACGGCGACCGGTGTAGAAATTGTCCTCACCAAATTCGTGGGCGATACCTTTGCGGTCGACGGCCCAGCCGTAGGCGGTGGAACCGACGAGGTAGACGGCATTGTCGGTGCCCATGTCGGCGAGGGCTTGGGCAAAGTCGTTGAACGACTCCTTGGCGAGGGACTCTACCATAAATATCACACCGCCCATATCGCAGATGCCTCGGCGGATGGCTTTGCCCTTGGGCTCATTAAAAATGGGTGTCCCGTTATCGACCAGTGGATACTGGCGGAAAAAATATCCTCCATGTTCGGTTGCTTTCTCAAACAGTGGTGAATTGTCGGCCACGCCCACGGTGACCTTACCATCGATAGAGGCACAATAACCTTTCTTGGATAATCCCCACGCTTTAGGTTCACCTTTTAAAACAAAGGCTCCTACGATGCCACCATTGTCGGCCCTGACGTCGGCAGCCTGAGCGGCATAAATAATAGTAGTGTCCTGACGGTTGATGCGCCCGAGGTGAAGCGACATTTCTGCATGGTGGGGAATATACATTCGTATAGGAATATCATTTATTATTGTATCGCGTATTTCTGTATAGCCTATGGCCGTAGAATCATTGGGGACAATAATTATTTGCTGTTTATTTATAAGTGGCTCTGACTCAATTAAAGGCTCGAAATATGCCGGTTCCTCTGCATATAATACAGCTTCCTTATAGGATGAAATTTTATGTATAATAATCCCTGTTATTATAATTATTATAATAAAAATTGCTCCTAAAATTAACCAACGCCGTATGTTTTTAAATCTCCTGGGTGGTTTAGGATTGGGCACGGGAAGTGAGTCGCTTCCGATGACACGAATCTCCGTATCCTGGATTTCTTTTTCCAGCAAAATCATAGTGTTGCCTCCTTTTCTATCAGTTCCTTTAATTGTTTAAGCGCTTCCTTCGATGCTGCTACCGTATGGTTAAATGATGAGACATCGGACAGTGTCAGCTTCTGCTTGGGCACGTTGATATAGTATATATAGGAACGATTTATAATCAGACTTTTACCTATACGAATGAAGTTGTTGCCTTCGCTACCAAGTTGGTCGGCAATCATGCGCTCTATCTGTCCCAGCTGGAAGGTAAGCATGCGAACCTCATCATCGGTCTGCACGAGGGTAGAGTAGTTGCCGTCCGAGGCGATGTAGACGATGCGCTCCGGTGCTATGCGCACCAGGTCGATTGAGGTAGATATGACAAGTTGTTTCTTCATTCTTGTTTGGCGCAGGAACGAGCATATACCGTTGTCGATCTTGCAGGGGCAAAGGTAATAAGGTTCCACCAAATGACAAAGAATATTTCCGCAGAATGTATGAAATGGTGGTTTGAGTGTATGAAATAGCTTTGAACTGAATCTACAAGAATAGACAGTAAGCCATATATCCTGATAAAACGCGACATTGGAAAGAACAGTTCTATCCCAAAATCCTTTTCCGTTAAGCTCAAGATAAAATCCAAACAACTAAAAGTTTTACCTTTCATTTACATCTATTTGAATAAAAAACTGTACCTTTGCAGCAAAACTGCGATAGACTGCAATTACGATACATTCAAAACGATAAAAAGTACTATGGATTTGTTAAGCCAGATTATTGCGCGTGCCAAGAGTAACAAGCAGCGCATCGTACTCCCCGAAGGAACCGAGGAGCGTACACTGAAAGCCGCCGACCGCCTTCTTGCCGATGAGGTAGCCGACCTGATTA
>JAFQLT010000028.1 GCA_017396545.1 Bacteroidaceae bacterium
CACATTCTTGGGGAGAGTGATAGACGGCAGACTGGAACAAACGAAGAATGCCTCATACCTGATATCCGTCAGGCTATTCGGTAAGTTGACCTCAGTACATTTGCCACAGCCACTGAATGCAGCACTACCGAGGACTGTAATACCCTCACCAACGGTAATCGTTTTTATCGATTGCTTATAATCACTCCAGGGCTGGGTATAATCAGGCATGACTCCTGTGCCCTCGATTATCAGTTCACCTTCTGCTGTAAGCATCCATGTCAGGTTGTCCCCAAAGGTACCCATCGGGAGGAAATTGGTGAATTCTTTCCAATAGTCTGCCTCCTTGTAGTCATCAACAGCGGATACAGGCACATAGACGGGGATGCTTCTATTTACATTATAGAATGTTTCGGAATGTCCCACTGATGGCGGAGTTTCCGCTTTACAGGTGATAGAGGAAAGATTGGGACAGTTTTCAAAAGTTCCTTGTGAAAGGGACGAGATATTGGCAGGTATCATTACAGAAGTAATGGCAGTGTTGCGGAAAGCATAAATTCCTATCGAAGTAACACTCTCGGGGATAGTTACAGAAGAGAGTTTATAGCAATGGGTGAATGCATAGTTGCCAATTGTAGTTACACCTTCGGGGATATCGATAGAGGGCAACTCGTGACATTCGGCAAATGCGCCCCAATCAATGGTCTTCAGGCCGTCAGAGAGGGTTACAGAAGTGAGTTTATAACAATATTGGAATGCCTGAAGACCTATCGAGGTCACACCCTCAGGGATAGTTACAGTAGTCAGGTTGCTGCAATCGCCGATAGCATACTTTCCTATCGTAGTGACACCGGGGTTTATGGTCACAGTTTTGATATCGTCTTTATAAGAAAACCATGGTGCTGAATGAGATTCATAGTCCGTCATCGCCCCTGTACCCAGAATTGTCAGTTCGCCTTCGTCGGTCAACACCCATGTAAGGTTCTCGCCACAACTGCCGGAGGCTGTCACGGTAGCAATCGATAAACTGGAGTAGCTTTCAGCCATCGTTGTTGGTACTTGAAGGTAGGCTGTATGTGCTTCCGCTGAAAAACAATCCTCCATCTCCTCAATTGATACTGCGGGGAGCCATACGCACTCACCCTCGTCGAAAACATAGTAGTTGTAATCAGGTGACATGGATACATACTTTTTAGCAATAGTTCCCTCAAGAAGGTTATCTCCAACCTCAAATTCTCCTGATGCGATAAGAAATTCGTAATCACCAGCAGCATCCGCTTGAAGCAAGACTGGGACATTAGCGGGGATAAACTCTCCCGCAATCTCAACTAAATTCACGTAACCGTCAGATACGGAAGGTACCGTATAGGCCGTTATTCCATCGGGAATTTCCAAAGTTACTGGAGCCATCAGAGTACGCCACTTTGTTTCTCCAATGGGAACAGGTAAACTGCTAATTTGCGCCACGAGATTGCCTACACATAATAATGCGGTGGCAAGAATTAAAGAAAATCTCTTTCTCATAATTCAATCAATTTATAATTAGTAAATAGAATATTTCTTTTGTGCCTATGGGCTCTCCAGAGTCAGCAATGCCTACAACCT
Source organism: Bacteroidaceae bacterium (assembly GCA_017396545.1). GTDB lineage: Bacteria > Bacteroidota > Bacteroidia > Bacteroidales > Bacteroidaceae > UBA1189. The sequence goes on from JAFQLT010000028.1 coordinate 1,585, forward strand.
GTTAAATACAAAAAGCGTGAGAGCCTGTACTTGTTGCCCGTCCCACCCATTGAGGCTCTCGCATTGCCCTATTCGTCGAAACGAGCAACGCGAAAGCCTCACGCCGATATGTATATACGCACCTTACATTGTACCAATCATCCAGACCTATACAACAAAGGAGTACGAAAACATATCCATGAGACATTCACCGTTGCTTTGTTTTTTGACGAATATTAAGAACTTGCGAGATTCCAATGAGTCAAAACCAAAGCGTCAAGTAAACGCCTTTCCACTATGTCATCCCCGCACTTCCACCTTAATCCGCACAAATGAAATTAAGGTATCGGCGCGAAGATGGGACAAAGGTAATAATAAATTAGAAGTTAGGTATTAAAAATGTAGTTTTTTTATGAAAAAAGCAGAAACATGCCACCTTCCCTTGACACAAACGGACAAAACGGGATATAACGTCCTCATAACGCGAAGAATAGCATCCTATGCAATTACATTTTTATCACCTGGCAGGTTTTTCGGAATCGCTTCCCTTCTCATGCATCTGGTCCGCCGCAAGATTGCGTATAGCACAGCATCCTATAGTGTTTTCTCGGAATTCCCTTCCAAAAAACATTGCCCTCGCGAGGGTAATACATTACCTTCGCGAAGATAAATAATTATCCTCGCGAAGATAATAGACTCTCTTCGCGAGGATAATGATACTTTATTGTGTATAACAATGGAAATGTGTTAGTTGATACACCGAATTTGTACCACGTATTCCACGTCCTATGAACAAAGAAAACCTGCCACCCGGCAAAAATGTAATTGCATAGGTGGCAGTTTGTGTATATAAATGATATGATTTGTGCGATGAAAAGGCAGATTCTTAGCCCAACATCTTCTCTGCCATCTCGAATCCATGGCGGTAGAGGGTGTTCATCTTGTCCATGTCGGTCTCGATGCGGGCTACCTCTACGGGGTGGTCGGGGCGGATGACGGTGATGCGCCCTTCGTCTTCAAGCTGCTCTACCCAGGTAAGTTGGGCATTGTATCGGGCTCCTCGGGTGCGCAGTGCCTCGCGCAGCTTGGGGTAGCGGCTATAGATGAACGGGGGAATGTGGGGCGGCTTCTCCTCCTTGCGGTAGCCGCGTTGGCGGGTAAGCACCACTACGGCATGCTCATAGCCCTGTTCGAATGCACGGGCGAGGGGGATGGAGTCGGCTATGCCGCCATCGAGCATGGCACGGCCGTCGACATGGGCAATGGGGCAGGCAAAGGGCAGGGCCGAGGAGGCACGCACGATGTCGATGATGCGCTCGGGACTCTCTTTCTCTTCCAAGTATACGGCTTCGCCCGTGAGGCAGTCGGTGGCTACGCTCTCCACACGCATGGGGTTGGCGCGGTAGGCGGCGTAGTCGTAGGGCCAGAGGGTCTCGGGCAACTCATGGTAGAGGAGGTCCATATCCATGATACTGCGGTGGCGTAGGAGGTTGTGCACACCGAGGTAGTGGCGCTCGGCCTGCAGGTCGGCAAAGGTGTACTTGGCACGGCCACGCTGATGCGAGGCGAATGACAGGGCGTTGCTCGAGCCTGCCGACACGCCTACGAGGTAGGGGAAGGTGATGTGGTGGTCGATCATCCAGTCGAGCACGCCGCTGGTGAATACGCCACGCATGCCGCCTCCCTCGAGCACTAAAGCTGTATGTGCAAATCTGTTGTCTGTCATAGTCAAGGAAATCTGTGCAAAGATAGTAACAAACGAGCGAAAAAATACCAAGCTTGCTTGAGTATTTTTTCTCAGCGAGTGCAGGAAATCTTCACGGCGCAGCCGTAAAGATAGGATAATCGAGCGAGCAATACCAAGCTTGCATGAATATTTTTTCTCAGCGAGTGCAGAGTATCTTCAAGGTTTACCTTAAAGAACCATTTTTTTTCGTATCTTCGCACCATGAATACAAAACATCCCCTTTCTGTCGCTGTTTTCTGTTCGGCAGCGACCGATATAGCCTCCGAGTATTTTGAACACACTGCCCTGTTAGGACGTTGGATAGGCGAGCAGGGCTGGCGACTTGTTTACGGTGGTGCCAGCTTGGGATTGATGGACTGTGTAGCCCGTGCAGCCAAGGAGGCGGGTGCCATGGTCACCGGTGTGGTTCCCTCCAAGCTGGTGGAGCGCGGCATCGTGTCGCCCCTACTCGATGAGACCATCCATGTGGGTAGCTTGGGTGAGCGCAAGGAGGTGATGTTGCGCGAGAGCGACCTCTTCATCGCCTTGCCTGGTGGGTTGGGTACCCTCGACGAGGTGTTCCATGTGGTGGGTGAGAGCAGCATAGGCTATCATGCCAAGCCGGTGATACTCTACAATATTGATGGCTGCTGGGACTCGCTGCTCCGTATGCTCGATGACCTCCGCCGGCAGGGACTGCTCCGTCACGACCTTACGGGACGGCTCGTGGCAGTAAGGAGTATGGAGGAGATCAAGAACTATATAACCCAATCACATTAGCTGAAAATGTTATGCGCAAGATTATAGGTATAGGAGAGACTATTCTTGACATTCTCTTTAAGGACAACTGTGCCGCGACATCTGTGCCCGGCGGCTCTACGTTCAACTCTATGGTGTCGTTGGGCAGGGTAGGGGTGCCGGCTTGCTTCCTCAGCGAGATAGGTGATGATAAGGTGGGCGATATAGTGCGTATGTTCCTCGTGGATAATGGTGTTGACGATAGCTACCTCACCATCTATCCCGACTGCAAGTCGCCCATATCGTTGGCCTTCCTCGACGGGCATAACAATGCCACATACTCATTCTACAAAGAGCCTTTCGGCAGGCGTACGGATTGGGAACATCCCACGATAGAGCGTGACGATATCGTCCTTTTCGGCTCCTATTATGCCATCAATCCCACTATGCGCTACAAGGTGGCCGCATTGCTTGATGAGGCGCGCCGTGTCGGGGCTATTATATATTATGACGTCAATTTCCGGCGCAATCATGCGGGCGAGGCTATAAAGCTCATGGGATCCGTCATCGAGAATCTGGAGTATGCTGATATTGTGCGTGGGTCAGACGAAGATTTTGAGGTGCTGTATCACATAAGAGACGGAGAGAGGGTGTTCAAGGAAAAAATAGACTTTTATTGTCCTCGCCTTATCTATAGTCGCGGTGCACAAGGTGTGGAATTGTATAGCCGTATGCTTACGAAACATTATCCTATCGAACCTGTTGTCCCCGTGAGCACCATCGGTGCGGGTGATAACCTCAATGCAGGAGTTCTCTACGGCCTTATTAAATATCGTATACAGCGTGACGACCTTGATCACCTCACCGAGCGGGATTGGGATGATATCATTCGCTGTGGCCTTGAATTTAGCGCCGACACCTGTATGCATACCGACAATTATATCAGTCGCGAGTTTGCAGCCGCGCGTACTTTTTGATTAGCAACGGAGAACAGGGAAGAGATGATGACGACTACAGACGAACGGTATATGGCCCGATGCCTGCAATTGGCCACAAATGGCAGGTTTCATGCTGCTCCCAATCCAATGGTAGGGGCAGTGATTGTTCATAATGGAAGAATCATCGGAGAGGGGTATCACCGGCAATGTGGAGGGCCTCATGCGGAGGTTAATGCCGTGCGCTCCGTAAAGGATGAGCGACTGCTGCGCGAGTCCACAATGTATGTGAGCCTTGAGCCATGCGCACACTATGGCAAGACACCGCCTTGTGCCGATCTCATCGTGGAGAAAGGTATCCCACGCGTAGTCATCGGGTGTCGCGACAGCTTCGACCAAGTGGATGGCAAAGGAATACAGAAATTGCGTGAGGCAGGCGTGGAGGTCACTGTAGGGGTGTTGGAACAGGAATGTCGGGATCTGAATCGTATGTTCTTTACGTATCATGCCAAGAAACGTCCCTATATAACGCTCAAATGGGCGCAAAGTATTGATGGATATATAGATAGAGAGAGAGTGGTGGGGGATGGCCGTGAGGCTGTCCGTTTCTCGTCTGACGAGACATCCGTGCGTGTACATCGCCTACGGGCGTTGAGTGATGCTATCCTTGTTGGACGGCATACTGCTGCGCTTGACAATCCTTCGCTCACCACACGAATGTGGCCAGGGAGAGACCCGCTGCGACTGGTCATTGACAGGGAGGGGGGGCTGTCCTTGGGATTGAAACTCTTTGATGATACGACAAAAACAACCGTTTTCACCGAGGTTTTTCGGGATTATGGGCAAACGAAGCACGTGGAGCAAGTGCAGCTTGATTTCGGTGAGGATGTATTGCCGCAGATGATGAAGTTTCTCTATGAGCACAAGGTACAACGCCTGCTCGTCGAAGGTGGATCAATGCTGCTTCAAAGCTTTGTCAATGCCAGACTATGGGATGAGGCTTTTGTAGAGGTGGCGCCCTTTGCTCTCGGCAGTGGAGTGGCAGCCCCACGCATTGCAGTTGACTGCCCGAAGGTGCAACTCGGAAGTTTTGGACATCAGATTTGCCACTTTTTGCACGAAAAACACATCTTTTAATATAAAAGAACTTAAAATGTAGGGCATAAGCGGAAATTTGTTGCTAATTTTGTCGTTTGAATGTATAATAGTGATTCGAACGTGATGAAAAGATCAATAATCGGTCTCGTGTGTCTACTTATTGGCGCGCTATTCATGACCTCATGCCTGAAGGATAATGACGAAGTGGTGAAATCTTCTGAAGTGGCATTGCTGACATTCGGTATAAAGGACCTGAAGACAGTGCATGTAGAGAAGGATTCTACTTATACGACTGTGATGAACGGAAGTACCGTAGAGTTTTCTATAGATCAGGTTAAGCGCCTTGTCTATAATCGTGATTCGATATCCTATGGCACTGATGTACATCATGTGCCGGTAAAGGTGACGGCAGACGGTTATGTGTATTATGTCAAGCAGAGTGGTGAACTGGGCTCGGTAGAAGATAGTATTGACTTTACTTCGCCTGTAACATTCCGGGTGAAATCGTATGACGGACAATATGCACGCGACTATCTTGTCAGCATCAATGTGCATCAAGTTGATCCGAAGGAAACAGTATGGGTGAAGTTGGGAGTAGCTGATTTCCCAACATGGGATGAACTGAAAGCATTTGTCAAAGGAGAACGCCTCTATGTGATTGGTATAGATGATAAGGGAGCATACTATAGCGCGGTAGCCCCACTTGATAATGAGATGGACTGGACGGTTACTGCATGTGAAGGCATTGACGGATCGGGCTTCTCGGCTCTGCTTGTAGACGAAGTCTTCTATCTGCATACCGACGTTGGTCTGTATCGCTCCGAAGATGCTCTCGAGTGGAGTGCGGTGGAGGATGAAACGGTGATTTCGGGACTCCCTGCAGGTGGAATAAGCCGTGGAATCGCCTTCTTTAGCGAGCCCCTGAACACGAATGAGACAATCATGCGTACCATCTTTGTCGCTACACCGGAGCAGGCCGACACTTGCGCTCAGGTGTGGACTAAGCTTAGTACCGAGAACGAATGGATAGAGATAGGTGCGAGTGGAAACAATGTCTATGGCTGCCCCAATCTGGAACATCTGGCCGTGATACATTATGCAGGAAAGATGTACGCCTTTGGAGGTGAGAGTGTGGGTCCCCGCAAGAAACCATTGGGACCCTTCGGTAATTGCTATGAGTCGCGCGACAATGGAGTGACATGGAAGGGCGAAGAAAAAAGATACGAGGCAGCATTCGGTTTGCCCGAGGGTTTCAAGCAACTTACAGGTCCGTTCTCTGCTGTTACAGACGGTGAATATGTGTGGGTGATATGGAGTGATGGCCTGGTATGGCGAGGCCGTTGGAATGGTATTAAGTAGTTTGGTGCAGGAGGACGACTGACACATATCTCAATTCTTTGGATAATAGCAATGAAGCAATATATACAGCACAGAATAGTACGACGAGCGGCAATGGTGATTCTATTGCTTGCATCGGTGTGCTGGGCTTCGGCACAGGAGTTGGAATACAATATGGAACTGGGTGGTATGGCAGGCGGATGCTTCTATATGGGTGATGCTAACTTTACTACTCCATTCAAGGAGATGGCGATGATGGGCGGAGTGCTGGCACGCTACAACATCAACCCCCGCATGGCGATCAAGGGAGACCTTGCCGTAGGGCATATCAAGGGTTCTACGGAGGGGATGGCAAACAAGTTTCCCGGCGAGGCACACAGCGCTTTCAACCGCAATGTATATGAATTGGGAGCACAATTTGAGTACAGCTTTTTTGCTTACGGCACAGGAGCGGGATACAAGGACAGTCGCCGATTGGCTCCTTATGTGCTGGCGGGTATCGGGATGACCTATGCGCCCAGGCCGGCCAATCATGTAGTGGCGATGAATACTCCTCTGGGTATTGGGGTGAAGTACAAACTGGCTGACCGTCTTAATGTGGGAGCCGAGTGGAGCATGCGCTTCACAACATCGGATAGACTTGACGTGACTGCTACTACAGGATTAATGCTTGATGATCCCTATGGAATAGAGGGTAAGGGACTGAAAAACAAAGACTGTTATTCGTGGCTGATGCTGTATGTCAGCTACGATATGTTCCCCAAATACAGGAAATGCAATAATTGATGCGGTGGAGAACTGAAGATAAATGCGAATGATAAATAAACAAACATAAGAACAAAAACTCATAGACGCACATGACATACAAAGAGCAGTTAGACATGAACCGTATACCACAGCATATTGCCATCATCATGGATGGTAACGGACGTTGGGCAAAGGCTAAAGGAAAACGTCGTGGTGAAGGCCATATCGTGGGTGCGCAGGCACTGCATGATACGATGATGCATGCCGCCAAACTCGGTGTCAAGTATGTGACTGTATATGCATTCTCTACCGAGAACTGGACTCGTCCTGATGAAGAGGTCAACGGACTGATGGCTCTGTTGTTTGAAAAGCTTGATCTCAGCATCTTCATGGATAATGATATCCGATTCTGTGTCATTGGGGATACTGATCGCTTGCCCGAAAAGGTGCGCGAGCGTATGAACTATTGTATCAGTCAGTCTGCAGGAAACCAGCTCGGTACACTCACTGTAGCTCTCAGCTACTCATCAAAGTGGGAAATCACCCAATCGGCAAAGCGCATTGCTGCCATGGTGCAGGAGGGTAAGATTGGCTTGGAGGATATTACCGACAAGACGATAGATGAGACACTCTCTACCTCTTTCATGCCCGATCCTGACCTGCTGATACGCACCGGTGGAGAGACACGCTTGAGCAACTATCTCCTGTGGCAGTGTGCCTACACGGAACTGTATTTCTGTGATACTTATTGGCCTGATTTCGATGAAGAAGAGTTGTGCAAGGCCATCTATACATTTCAGCAAAGAGAGAGAAGATTCGGTAAGACGAGTGAACAAATTGCCGGAGAGAACGATAATAAATAAAAGGAATGGAAAAGAGCATAAACCTTATTAAATATATAACCCTGATAGGAGTCCTCGCAATGCCTTGCGGAGAAATCCTCGCACAAGCTGCACTCACCGACACCATCAGCAAGCCGGCGGTGCTCTACTCGGCTCCCAAACAGTATGAAATAGCCGGCATAACGGTGAGCGGTATTGACAACTATGATGACTATGTACTGATTGGTTTGTCAGGACTCTCCATAGGACAGGTTATCAGTGTGCCTGGTGAGGAGATTACCAATGCCGTGAAGCGTTACTGGAAACACGGACTCTTTTCCAACGTGAGTATCAGCATAGAAAAAGTTGTGGGTAATCAGGTTTACCTGAATATAGCCCTGACCCAACGCCCACGTTTGTCGAAACTCAACTTTAACGGAGTGAAGAAGGCAGAACAAGAGGATTTGGAGGCCAAGCTGGGTTTTCGTGAGGGCAATCAGATTACCCCAAATATGATAGACCGGGCGAAGATTGTAATCAAGCGATACTTCGATGAGAAAGGATTCAAGAATGCCGATATTAGCATCGTACAGCGCGATGATGTGGCCGAGAAGAACAGTCTTGTCATTGATGTCAATATTGACAAAAAGGAGAAAATCAAGGTCAATAAAATATATATAACCGGCAATAATGCGCTGGATGAGAAACAATTGAAATGGGCGATGAAGAAAACCAATGAAAAGCGCACCTTCGGCAATCTGCGTCACTTTTTCCGCCCAAGGAAGTTTATCGACAATCTCTATGAGGAGGACAAGCAATTGCTCATCGATAAGTACAACGAGCATGGCTATCGTGATGCGCATATCGTAGTGGATTCGGTAGTGCCTTTCGATGACAAGAGAGTAGATGTGTACATTCAGGTCGAGGAGGGCGAACAGTATCACATTCGCAATATCAACTGGGTGGGTAATACAGTGTATGACTCACAAGGCCTTTCCGAGGTGTTGCGTATGAAGTCTGGTGATGTGTATAATCAGAAGCTACTGCAGGAACGCGTCAGTGTAGATGAAGACGCTATTGGTAATCTCTATTATAATAATGGCTATGTTTTTGCACGTGTGGAGCCGGTAGAAGTGAACATCATTGCCGATTCGGTGGATCTTGAGATGCGTGTACTCGAAGGACCGCAAGCTACCATTAACCGTGTGCGTATTGCAGGTAACGATCGTCTGTATGAGAATGTTGTGCGCCGAGAGCTGATGACCAAGCCTGGTGACCTCTTTAGCAGAGATGCACTGATGCGTTCGGCGCGTGAATTGCAGCAGATGGGGCATTTCAACCCTGAGTCAATCTCGCCTGATATACAGCCTGATGGAGTCAACGGTACGGTTGATATAGACTGGATGCTCGAATCGAAAAACAACGACCAGATAGAGTTCTCGCTAGGCTATGGACAGACTGGTGTAATTGGTAAAATTGCCCTGAAGTTCACCAACTTCTCTATGTATAATCTTTTTCATAGGTCGGATAACTATCGCGCCTTCATCCCACAGGGCGACGGGCAGACTTTCTCTATCAGTGGCCAGACCAACGGTAGCTACTACCAATCGTACAACATCTCATTCTTCGATCCTTGGTTTGGTGGCAAGCGCCCCAATTCGTTCTCGGTAAACGCTTTTTTTGCGTTGCAGACAGGACTGAACAATCATTTTTACAACACGGCCATGATGAACAACTACTATAACAATATGTATGGCTATGGTAACTATAACAACTATTACAACAATTACGAGTCGTATTATGACCCCGACAAGTATTTGCGTACGTATGGCCTTTCGGTAGGTTGGGGTAAGCGCCTGCATTGGCCCGATGACTACTTCTCCCTCTATGGAGAACTTACATACACGCGCTACGATCTGAATAACTGGGAATACTTCCTGATATCCAACGGTAGCAGCAACAGCATAAGCTTGTCACTTAATCTTGGACGTAGCTCGATTGACAATCCTATCTTTCCGCGCCAAGGTTCAGAGATTAGCTTTAACGTAGCCATCACGCCACCTTATTCGCTCTTTGACGGCAAGAACTATAAAGCACTGAGTGAGGTGAAACCTACCGATGCCAATTACAATGGCAGCCTACGTGAACGCTATAAGTGGATTGAATACCACAAGTGGAAGTTCAAGAGTAAATTCTACACCGCACTCACCGGTGGACAGAAATGTCTTGTACTGATGGCACGTGCCGACTTCGGCTTATTGGGACACTATAATAAGTATAAGAAGTCTCCTTTCGAAACTTTCTATGTAGGTGGTGACGGAATGAGCGGATACTCCTATAACTACTATACTGATATGATTGCCTTACGCGGCTATGACAATGGTGCGCTCACGCCTCCTGGAGTAGCGGGAAGCGAAGGTTATGCCTACTCACGCTTTGCTATGGAACTGCGCTATCCACTTATGCTTGAAAACTCTACCCAGATCTATGCTCTTGCGTTTCTTGAGGGCGGTAATGCATGGACCGATGTTAAGAAATTCAACCCCTTTGACATGAAGCGCTCGGCCGGTGTGGGCGTACGTATCTTCCTCCCGATGATTGGTCTGATGGGTATTGACTGGGCTTATGGCTTCGATAAGGTCTATAATTCCAGAGTCTCAGGTGGCAATCAGTTCCATTTTATCCTTGGACAGGAATTTTAAACATTGGTTTTATTGTTGAGTCTATTTAAATATAAAGTATATAAAAAAACAGATTATGAAGAAGAAATTGTTGGCATCTGTTCTATTCTGCCTTGTAGCCTTGACTGGTAACGCGCAAAAGTTTGCCCTGATTGATATGGAGTATATCCTGAAGAATATTCCAGCTTATGAGCGTGCTAACGAGCAACTCAATCAGATGTCCAAAAAATGGCAAGGTGAGATAGAGGCTATCGCCCTCGATGCGCAGACCCTCTATAAGAACTATCAGAGCGAAGCCGTATTCCTTTCCGAAGAACAGAAAATCAAGAAGGAAGAGGAAATTGTTGCCAAAGAGAAAGAGGCGCAGGAACTTAAGCGTAAGTATTTCGGGCCTGAAGGTGACCTTTATAAGAAACGTGAGAGTCTTATGGCTCCTATCCAAGACGAAATATATACTGCCGTAAAGGAGATTTCTGATACAAAAGGTTACTCTGTTGTCGTTGACCGCGCTTCGGCTGTCAGTATCATCTATGCTTCGCCCAGAATTGATATCAGCAACGAGGTGTTGGAAAAGTTAGGTTATTCGAATTAAAAACATTACCTTTGTAAGTTACTAGAGGGATCCTCGCAGCCTTTGATCTTTCTGCTCTTAAAGAAATACGAATATTAACATCATAAACTAAAAAAACACTAACATTATGAACAAGAAACTCATTGCCATCCTCTTTTTGATGGCACCCCTTGCAATTTTTGCACAGAAATTCGGGCACTTGAACTCAGCAGACATTATGCCGATGATGCCCGAATACAAAACAGCGCAGGCTGAAATTCAGAATCTTGAAAAACAGTATTCCAATGAATTGCAGATGATGGAGTCTGAATTGGCCAAGAAAAGTGAAGCCTACGATAAGGAGAAAGCTACATTGCCCGCAAATATCCAACAGCGACGTGAGCAAGAACTGCAAGAGCTTTATGGTCGTATGCAGCAGTACTATCAACAGTCGCAACAGGAATTGGCTCAGGCTTCACAGGAGAAGATGGCCGCCATTACGGAGAAAATCATGAAGGCTATCAAGGAAGTTGGAGTTTCCGGGGGCTATCTCTATATCTTTGATGTAGCCAGTGGTATACCTTATATCAGCGAGACACTCAGTACCGATGTCACTGCTGCGGTAAAGGCTAAATTAGGCATACAATAATTGTATAAACCGAGTGCGGTCATTCTATGCGGAATGAAGACTTCTTCATGTGGAGGGATTCTCCGTATCACTTGGAATTTGTTTGGATTTTGTTTCGAGTCTAATTAAAGAGTGACGATGAACCCCAAAGAGTATCTTTGAATGACAAAGTATTTATGTTATAAAATATCCCCTTCCCTATGAGAGTAGGGCGGGGGGGTTACTGTTATGAAACGAAACCTATTGATTCTAATGACTTTTATGTCTACGACTCTCATGGCTCAATCACGTTTTGGCTATGTCAGTTATGTGGAGATTGTCAAGGCGCTCCCAGAATATGCTATTGTAGAAGCGCATCTTGACGAGTTGGAGGCCAAGTATGAGGCAGAGATGGAACGTGCTGACCGTGAGTTCAATCAGAAATACGCTGATTTTATTGAAGAGCAGAGCCAGCTTCCCGACAATATCCGTATGAAGCGTCATAAAGAGTTGCAGGAGCTCATGGAACTGTCTATGGCGTTTAAGGAGGAGGTGAACAGTGCCATGCGCGAGGCTCGTCACGAAATGATGAAGCCCCTCTATGAGAAGGTAGACGAAGCTGTAATGAAAGTCTGTGTAGATGGGGGGTATGACTACATCCTTAATACCGATGACCGCTCCTATATCGCCATCAACCCCAAGAATGGCAAGGACATCACCAAAGTACTGAGGAAGGCACTGAAGGTGGAATGAATATAATAATTGTCCTTACACTATCTCAACGGCTATGCTTGTCCCTGGTCCAATAGGCGTCTTTGATTCTGGCTATGGAGGTCTTACGATACTCTCTCAGATGCGTGAGCATATGCCCGAGTATGATTTCCTGTACCTCGGTGACAATGCCCGTACGCCCTACGGTACACGTTCGTTTGAGGTCGTGTATGAGTTTACATCACAAGCTGTTAAGACTCTCTTCGATATGGGGTGTCAACTTGTGATATTGGCGTGTAATACAGCCTCGGCCAAGGCGCTACGCACCATCCAGCAGATAGACCTACCGAAGATGGACCCACGTAAGCGTGTGTTGGGTATTATACGTCCTACTGTGGAATTTTTGGGTGATATAACCATATCGCGCCATGTGGGCATACTTGCCACATCGGGTACTATTAAGTCGCAATCATATCCGCTGGAGATAAAGAAGCTTTTTCCTGATATTACGGTGAATGGCGAAGCCTGTCCTATTTGGGTCCCGTTAGTGGAGAACGGTGAGGCACAAAGCGAAGGTGCTGATTACTTCATTCATCGTCACATTGATAATTTGTTGAGTAAGGACAGTCTGATAGATACCATCGTACTTGGTTGTACACACTACCCTATTCTTTATGATAAGATACGCAGATACACTCCTGAGCATATCAATGTCATTATGCAGGGTGAGTATGTTGGACGTAGCCTTACCGATTATCTGATACGTCATCCAGAGATGGACAGTCTCTGTACTAAAGGGGGTATTTGTAGGTTCCTTACCACCGAATCTGTGGATATATTCAAGCAATATGCATCCATATTCTTTGATGGGGACATGCAAGTATGCAGCATAGCATTGAAATAGGTTGGTCGGGGTGCTGATGCTCCCCATGGGTATTGACAATGTTCCTATCTGTGTTTGATTGTTAACGATCATAAATGACAGGACTTTATAAAAGAGTAAGATGAAGAGATTGTTTCTGCTTGCAGTGCTTATGGGTGGCTGTGTTATTGGGTTTTCACAAAGCAGTGCCGTCGATATGGAGCAGATACGCAAATTGGTGATGGCACATAGTGCCATCGTAAATCTTTACGTGGATAAGGTTGATGAACCAAAAATCGTAGAGGCTAGTATCCGTTCCATGCTAAAAGAGCTGGACCCGCATTCAACATATCTTACGGCCAGTGAAGTGAAAAAAATGAACGAACCGTTGCAAGGCAACTTTGAAGGTATCGGTGTCCAGTTCAATATGGCCGATGATACGCTCTTTGTGATTCAAACGGTGAATAAAGGACCTTCGGAAAAGGTAGGTATCTTGCCTGGTGACCGTATCGTTACGGTAAATGATACGGCTATCGCAGGTGTTAAGATGCCCCGTGATGAGATTATGAGGCGGTTGCGTGGTCCGAAGGGCTCAGTAGTGCATCTTGGTGTCGTGCGTCGTGGGTTTAGCGAACGTTTGATTTTCTGTGTTACACGCGATAAGATACCTGTACATACGATTGATGCTGCCTATATGATAGCTCCCAAGGTGGGTTATGTAAAGGTAAGTAGTTTTGGAGCCACTACACACGACGAATTCTGCGAGGTGATAGCAAAGCTAAAGAATGAGAAAATGCAGCACCTCATCCTCGATTTGCAAGGGAACGGTGGGGGCTACTTGAAGGCTGCTGTTGATATGGCCAACAATTTCCTGAAGGAGGGGCAGCAAATTGTGTATACAGAAGGGACGAGATCACCTTACTCGGAGTTTAATGCCAAAGGTGGAGGACTGTTTCAGAATGGGCGTCTGGTAGTACTTGTCGATGAGTATTCAGCTTCGGCAGCTGAGATTGTGGCAGGTGCCGTACAGGATTGGGATAGAGCCTTGGTGGTGGGTCGTCGTTCATTTGGAAAAGGGTTAGTACAGCGTCCGGTACCTATGCCCGATGGCTCAATGATACGCCTTACTATAGCTCGTTACCATACGCCTTCAGGGCGTTGTATACAGAAACCATACGGTGGGGATATTGAATATAGCAAGGAGCTCGTGGCACGTTTCAACAAGGGTGAGTTGATGCATGCCGACAGTATACACTTCCCTGACTCGTTGAAGTTCCAGACTCGTATAATGGCACGTACTGTGTATGGAGGCGGTGGTATCATGCCCGATTGTTTCGTCCCTCTAGATACGACAAGCTACACTAAATATCACCGCGAGTTGACGGCCAAGGGTGTTATCGTGAACACCAATCTCGCAGTTATGGACCGATATCGTAAGGAATATACGATGCGCTATCCCGACTTTAAGGCTTATGCGAAGAAGTTTGAGGTGGACAATGCAGTCCTCTCTATTCTTTTGGCCGAAGCTGAGAAGGCTGGTGTAGAATTCGATGAAGAGCTCTATAAAGCTTCGTTGCCACTCATCAAGGTGCAGCTGAAAGCCTTGATTGCCCGTGACCTATGGGAGATGAGTCAGTTCTACGAGATATATAATCCTACCGATGAAACGGTAATGAAGGGGCTTGAGATTATACAAAGCAAAGATTTTGGACTGATCGAATGACGGAAGGTAGGTGTCTGTCTCCTCTATTCTTTTTTCAGGAAACAATATATAGGGTAATGGTCTGACGCTTTTATGGAACGGTCTACCATGCATCTGAATGCTTTGAACTTTGATGAGTGCAGGATGTGATCTATGCGGTAGTATAGTTTGTCTCGGTTGTAACTGATGCCCGGACCATTGCCACTGCTGGTGTATGCATCATCGAGTTGTTCTTTCATTCGCCTGCATGTATACGAGATGGGAGAATCATTGAAGTCCCCGCAGACGATGATATAGGGCGATGTCTCCTTCTCAATGTCGGCAATGATGAGGCCTGTCTGAGTGGCACGCTTGGCTGCAGAGTCTCGTAGCTTCTTTACCAACTCTTTAGTGTCTTTACTGCGTATCTGTTGTTTGGGATTGGTCAGCATCTGTTCGTATGCATTCTTGTGCTCACTATTTAGTCCGTTTGATTGTAAGTGGCAGTTATAAATTACAATAGTATCTCCCTCGTGCAGAATGCGATATTTGCTGCATCCGTTCGATGATACATTGAAATCTATATTCTCAATGCTGAGGATAGGGTGTTTTGATAGACAACCGAGATGATGCGCTGTCGCAGGGGTGTCATCGGATATCAGATAAGATTTGTAAGGGTATTTCTCCAATAGACTTTTTTTCTTCTTAAGTGCTGTGAAATGAAACTCCTGTAGGCAGATGATGTCTGCGTCGGCAGCTTCGAGATAAGCAATGGTGGCGTTGTCCTTGTTGGCGTTCGAAGTGCTGATGTTGGGGCTAAGAATATTATATGACAATACCTTAAGGCTGTTCTCCGGAACTGTTTGCCTATCGAAGTTTATGGGAAAAAACGTGCGTATCTGGGGAAAACAGATCGTGAGGGTCACAAGAGAAATCATGAGATGCCGGGGGTAGATTACTAACCATAGCGGTAGGAAAATAACATTAGCCGCTAAAGCGAAGGGGAAGGCCAACCCTGCCAATGAAAGCAGGGGAAAGTGCTCTGCAGGGAGTATGGGGCTATAGGCACAGCATACAAGGCATGCTGCCGCCAATATATTGGTGGCAAGGAGGGGTAATGATAGTATTTTTAGGATCTTCCTCATCGTTTGCTGGCTTCAAAAAGATGACGTTTCTCCTCTTCGCTGAGGCTGCCATAACCAGACTTCTTCAGCTTTTCCAATATCTTGTCTACCTGATCAGATTGAGCTTTCTTGCATGCATTGTATTCGTAGTCGGCATTACGACTGCTGTTATAGGTGTGCACTTTCATTTTCGGTTTGCGTGGTTTGCGTTTACTTTTTCGGAATAGTCCTTTTATGGTATCTATGCATACATTTACCCAACGTGTAATGTCTCGTCCACGGTTCACTCCTTGGGCATACCACCATCCGGCTAATGCTCCACCGAGGTGAGCAATGTGGCCTCCCGCATTGTTTGATCCTACGTACAGGATGTCAAAAAGTACGATGAAAAGAGCAAGATACTTTAATTTTACAGGGCCAATGAACATGAGGTTGATACGATATTCGGGCTCGCGTACTGCTGTAGCGATAGCTATCGCTAATACCGAGGCCGATGCTCCTACAAGTGTGGCACTGTAAAGTTGGTTGTTGAATACAGGAAACAGATTGTATGCAACGATGTAGAACAATCCGCCCAAAAGACCGCCTACCACATAGAGACCACGAAGGTGTTTTGCTGAAAAGAAATAGAGAAATAAGCGGCCAAACCAGTATAGCCACAGCATATTGCCCAGTAGATGCCAAGGGCCAGCATGCATAAACATGTAGGTGATGGGTGTCCATGGTCGGCGTAAGATCTGCAATAAGTCGGCTGGGAGATAAAAATTGCGCAGCAAGTCGGTGATATTGACGTTGAACAAGCCCAACGCTACGCTCAATAATAAGCTGAGTAGAAATGTGGCAACATTGATGTAGATGAGGCGGACAACGATGTTCCCCTGTAGAAAAGTCTGTTTCAGATCATTAAAAATACTTGCCATGAAGTGTTCCTTTCTTTTTCCAGTACATAATGAGGATAAAGCCAAATATCATACCACCCAAATGCGCGAAATGTGCGATCCCGTCGTGGCTCATGATGCCCATACCCAGTTCCAGTACGAAGTAGCCGATGATGAGCCATTTTGCCTTGATGGGTATTGGCAGTGGGAAGATGAATATCTCTTGATTTGGGAATAGCATGCCAAAGGCCATTAAGATGGCATATACGGCTCCCGATGCTCCTACGGTCGGGACACTGATGATTTGTTCGCATAGGGCGAGCCATGCGGAGGCTGTGCGCGAAGTGCCGTTGATGGGGATAACAGTGTCTGCGGGGTAAGTGGCAAACTGTGCTGCATCGTGCATTAGTGGCATGAACTCGAAGTATTGTGTTACCTCTTGCACTATACCCGCTCCCATACCGCAAAGGATATAGAAGAACAGGAAACGTTGTGGTCCCCATACGGTTTCCAATATCCGTCCAAACATCCATACTGCGAACATGTTGAAAAAGATATGTTCGAAACCCGAATGCATGAACATATAGGTGAAGAGCTGGTACAGTCTGAACCTTTCTGACTCGAAATAGTGGAGTCCCATTAAATCGTTGAGATTTAGCCCATGTCGCTCGCTCACGATGGTAGCCATGAAGCAGAGTGCATTGATAATAATTAAGTTCTTTGTTACGGGTGGTGTATTGTTCATCTTAATCCTATGACTTGTCTTTTCCAAAAAACGTGTAAAGGTACGTATTTTCTTCTATAATGCTTTCTCTTTTTTATGGATAGTGGTTTTTTTTACGCTTTTTTTACCATTTTCTAGCGGAAGACGCAGGATCTGGTGTAGACTTGGATGAAATAGATGTCTTTTGGCTTTCGTATGGTGGTGGGGTCTTTCCGATACGTCGTTTTGCTCAAAGTGTAAAAAATAGTGCACTTGTTCTCGAAATCTGGCAAAAATATTTGGAGAGAACGAGAAAGTTTATTTCCTTTGCAGTGCTTTAAGTTATTTATTCATTAAAAACAATTACTATTATGGCAGAAATTGAAGCAAGAGTAAAAGCTATTATCGTAGACAAGCTCGGTGTAGATGAGTCAGAAGTAACTCCCACTGCAAGCTTTACTAATGACCTCGGTGCTGACTCTTTGGATACTGTAGAGTTGATTATGGAACTGGAGAAGGAGTTTGGAATCTCTATTCCCGATGATCAGGCCGAGAAGATCTCTACCGTGCAGGATGCTGTAGATTACATCGCCAACAACGCGAAGTAACCAGAATACTGCAATAGTACTATAAAAGTCGTGGTAATTGGATTGTTCCGATTATGCGGCTTTTTTTGTTGTTGTACTTATTATATCGTTGCCGTGCATATATACTTCCTGGCTGATTACATTCATTATCTGCTGTGTTGTAGAGACAAGGATTTTGTCTCTCGTTTACGCAGGATACTTGGTTTTTATCCTCGAGATATCGCCGTGTATCGCGAAGCGTTGGTGCATCGCTCGCTCAATCATTATAGGGCACATGAACCTAAAAAAGATAATGAGCGTCTTGAATACCTTGGTGATGCTGTCATTGAAGCTGTAGTGAGCGACATCTTGTATCATCATTTTCCGGGAAAGAAAGAAGGATTCCTGACTGCCGTACGCAGTAAGATTGTGCAGCGTAGCAGTCTCAACCGCATTGCAAAGGATACGGGATTGGCAGAGCTTATACAGTCGACTCACATCAATCGCACGCACAATAGTTTCATCCCAGGCAATGCTTTCGAAGCGTTGGTAGGCGCCATCTATCTTGATAGAGGATATAATCATTGCTACCGTTTTTTTGAGAAACGTATTATGGGCAAATATATTGACCTTGATAAAGTGGCCAAGGAAGATGACAATTTCAAGAGCAAGCTCATTGAATGGAGCCAAAAGATGCAGTACGGGATAGAGTTCGAATTGGTGGATGAACATACCATAGGAACCAATAGTCCTACTTTTCGTAGTCGTGTATGTATTGAGGGAATAGAAGCTGGAATAGGATTCGGATATTCTAAGAAAGAAAGCCAGCAACTTGCTGCCAAAGAAGCCATGCGTCATATACGGAAGAAAACCGAACTGTATAAGGCTATTGTGGCGCAGCATGAAGCACGCATGGCTCCGATTGTGGAGGCAGACATGCAGGAAACTGTAGTGCGAGAGTAAGGACATCGAAGTTTTTTTGAGAAATTATGCTACCTTATAAGTGACTTTATACATAGGATTATGAAGACTACCACTAGAAGATACCTTTTTGTTGCAGCTGTATTTGTTATAGTCATCATCGCTATATGTTCGCAACTGCCACGGGAAAAGTCCGTCAATATAGAGTTTGCTGTGGGGAAACCCTGGCGATACGAGCAGTTGACGGCTTCTTTCGATTTTGCTGTAGTGAAAAGTGAGGCTTATTTGCAGCGCGAGCGTGCCAAAGTGATGGCTGAGCAGCGTCCTTACTATAGGAAAGAGGCTGGCATAGGGGAAGCTGCCATAGATTCATTCAATGCATTCTATGGGCATGAACTTCGTTATATTGTAAACAATGCGCTGAAAAGGAAAGTGATATCCCATCTGCAAGGTGTCTATGATAGAGGAATTATCAGCAGCGGCGATCTCGAACGTTTGCAGGGCGATAGCATGAGTGCCATCATGCTTATTGAGCAGAACTTAGCTCGCCCTGTCCTGGTAGATGACTTGTATACCGTGCAGCAAGCCTACGAAAGTTTGATGGCCGTAGACACGAATTCCCTTGCGCATCACGCATTGCAGCAGAGCAATTTGAATGATTATATCGCTCCTAATATATACTACGACGCTGTGAAGTCGGAGACAGCACTGCGCGAAGCGCTTGATGCGATCTCGCTCAACAGTGGGGTTATTCTTGCAGGACAGAAGATTATTGGGACTGGTGAAATGGTTGGCGAAGAACAGTACCAAATACTTTCTTCGTATAGGGACGAACTGAATAAGCGGCTTGACGAACGAGGAGTACAAATGACACTTGTTGGACAGGTCTTACTTGTTACGTTGCTTGTCGGAGCATTTCTCGTATACCTTATCAACTACCGTCGTGCCTACCTCTATGAACGCAACAAGCTGTTTTTCCTATGCACCCAACTGATGGTGTTCCCCTGTATGGCCTCGTGGATAATGATGAATGGTAATGGCTTGATGATTATCCCCTTCGCCATGGCCCCAGTGATGATAAGTGTGTTCCTCGATGCCCGCACCGCCTTTATGACTCACTTGACAATCATACTGATAACCTCGATAGTGGTGCCCGATCCCTTTGTCTTCGTGTTGCTGCAGCTCACTGCTGGTATTGCTGCTATTTATTCGCTTACTGAGCTCACCGAACGTTCGCAGATATTCCGCGTAGCTCTTGTGGCCATTCTGTGCTATAGTTTTGTGTTCTTCGGATACGAACTTATTACCAAAAGTTCGCTCGTCATGATGAATAGGCGCATCTTCATTCATTTCCTGCTCAATGGTGTATTGTTACTTTTTACTTATCCTCTGATGCTGCTTTACGAGAAGTTGTTCCGTTTCACCTCTGATGTGACGTTGATGGAGCTGTCAAATTTCAATATCAAGCTGTTGCGCCAACTTTCAGAGGAGGCTCCAGGGACTTTTCAACATTCTATTCAGGTGTCTAACCTTGCTGCCGCTGCGGCCAATAAGGTTGGTGCCAGCAGTCTATTGGTGCGTACAGGTGCTATGTATCATGATATAGGTAAGATTGAGAACCCCATTTTCTTCACGGAAAATCAAGGTGCTACAAATCCTCATGCTTGCTTGCCTTATGAGAAGAGTGCCGAGATAATCATTGGTCATGTGGCCAATGGGTTACGTTTGGCTGACAAGCATCACTTGCCCGAAGCGATAAAAGATTTCATCCGTACTCACCACGGGCTGAGCAAGGCCAAATACTTCTATATATCCTATCGGAATGAGCATCTTGGTGAGGATATTGATGAAAGCCTGTTCACTTATCCAGGACCGAATCCTCATTCTGTAGAAACTGCTATTCTCATGATGGCCGATTCCGTTGAGGCAGCCTCACGTAGCCTATCTGAATATACTGAGGAGAGTATTGCTAATTTGGTAGATCGTATAGTCGATAACCAGGTTTCTGAAGGATATTTCAAGGAGTGTGCTATCACTTTTAAGGAGATTGACGACATCAAAACCGTATTCAAGGAGAAATTGCGTACGATGTACCATACACGAATTTCCTATCCAGAACTGAGAAAATAAACTATAAGTTGGGATGGATGGAGAGTGGTTGTTTTATTGCACGATCAATTTGAGTCGTCTTATTGGTATCTTAGGGGATTCTCCTACCCAAGCGCCTCTTTATAGGGCAAAATCGGGGTAAAAACGCAAATAATTGCCTTGGAAATCGTCTGTTAAGAAAAAAAAAACTATCTTTGCGCCTTTGTTGGAAACTATGCTTGATTCATTAGGTCATTGTGCAGTTTCTCGCGAAGCAGAAAAACAAATAACAAAATAAAATAACTAACAAGATGCAAAACAAAGGATTTGTAAAAGTAATTGCGGTATTGCTCACGATAGTGTGCGCATTTTACCTCTCCTTCACGTTTGTGACCAGCCATCATGAGAAGAAGGCTGTACAGTATGCTGGAGGCGAATCGGTGTATATCGATTCTATCATGAACAAGAAGGTGTACCTCGGAGTATATACCTTCAAGCAAGCTCGCGAAATGGGTATCGGCCTTGGCCTCGACCTGAAAGGCGGTATGAACGTTATCCTTGAGGTGTCAGTTCCTGATGTTGTGAAGGCACTCGCCGACCACAAGACCGATGAGGCTTTTGTAAATGCTGTAGCCATCGCCAGCAAGCAAGCGACAAGTAGCAACAGTGATTTCATCACCTTATTTATTAAGGAGTATAAGAACCAGAAACCCGATGGCACACTCGCTGAGCTCTTCGCTACCCAGCAACTCAAGGACAAGGTGAACACCAAGAGCACCGACGCTGAGGTAGAAGCAGTGTTGCGTGCCGAGGTGGATGCTGCCATTGCCAACTCATTCAACGTGCTCCGTACACGTATCGACCGTTTCGGTGTTGCCCAGCCCAATATTCAGGAACTTGAAGGTAGCATGGGTCGCATCATGATTGAGCTTCCTGGTGTTAAGGAACCTGAGCGTGTAAGAAAGCTGCTTCAGGGCTCTGCAAACCTTGAGTTCTGGGAGACATACACCTCTGCCGAGGTCGCTCCTTTCCTCGCTGCCGCCGATGCTAAGTTGCGCGATATCGTTGCTTTGGAGAATCCGACAGAGGAGACTGCTGAACCCGCAGCTGAAGCTACAGAAGAAGCTGTTGTAGAAGAGGAGTCTGTTGACCTCTCAAGCCTCACTGGCGACAACGCACAGAGTGCTACTGACGCTGCAGCTGTAGCTCAGGCAAAGAAAGAGAATCCCTTGCTCTCTATCCTCCAGGTAATGCAGAATCAAGGCTGTGTGGTTGGTTATGCCCACAGCCGCGACATGAAGCAGATCGACGAGTACCTTGCTCGCGCCGAGGTAAAAGAGCTGTTGCCCCGCGACCTCAAGCTCATGTGGGGCGTAAAGGCTATCGATGAGGATGGTAAGATCTTTGAACTCTATGCCATCAAGTCAACACAGCGTAACGGACGCGCTCCGCTCGAAGGTGATGTTATCGTGTCGGCTACTGACGACTACGACAACAATGGTCGTCCTAGTGTATCAATGACCATGAACTCTGACGGTGCACGTCGTTGGGCACAGCTGACCAAGCAGAACATCAATAAGCCCATCGCTATCGCTCTTGATGGTTATATCTATAGTGCTCCTAACGTAATGAACGAGATTACTGGTGGTCAGTCACAGATTACCGGTCAGTTCACACAGGAAGACACCAAGGACTTGGCCAACGTGCTCAAGTCAGGTAAGATGCCTGCTCCCGCTAAGATCGTACAGGAAGATATCGTAGGTCCTTCACTCGGTCAGAAGTCAATCCAGCAGGGTATCCTTTCATTTGTGGTGGCTTTCATCGCTTTGATGATTTACATGTGTGCTATCTATGGCATCATCCCCGGTATGGTGGCTAACTGCGCACTTATCCTCAACTTCTTCTTCACACTCGGTATCTTGGCTTCGTTCCAGGCCGCTCTTACCATGTCTGGTATCGCCGGTATGGTGCTCACCCTCGGTATGGCTGTCGATGCTAACGTGCTTATCTATGAGCGTACCAAGGAAGAACTTCGTGCTGGTAAGACTGTGAAGCAGGCTCTCACCGATGGTTACAAGAATGCCTTCTCAGCCATCTTCGACTCTAACATTACCTCTATTATTACAGGTATCATCCTCTTCAACTTCGGTACAGGTCCTATCCGTGGTTTTGCCACCACATTGATTATCGGTATCGTTTGCTCGTTCTTCACCGCTGTGTTCGTGACACGTCTCGTTTACGAGTGGCGTTTGGGTAAGGAGAAGTGGACAAACCTCACCTTCGTTACCAAGCTTTCTGAGAAGTGGATGCGTACTCCTAAGTTTAATTTCATGGGTGCATACAAGACCTCATTCATGGTGTTTGGTGCTGCTATCCTCATCAGCCTCGTTTCACTCGGTATCCGTGGCTTGAGCTCAAGTATCGACTTCACCGGTGGTCGCAACTTCACAGTTAAGTTCGAGCAGCAGGTTGAGCCCGAGCAGATTCGCGAGGTATTGGCCGACAAGATTGGCGAGGATGCTTCGGTATCAGTAATCGCCCTTGGTAGCGATGGCCAGACCGTACGTATCAGTACCAACTACCGTATCAATGACGATGCTCAGGATATCGATGCCGAGATCGAGCAGTTCCTCTTCGATGCCTTCATGGGTGCCAAGTTGCTCAGCAGCGACCTTACCTACGATGTATTCATCGATCGCGACAACCACTATGGTGGCTCTATCATCAGTTCACAGAAGGTAGGTCCGAGCATGGCTTCCGATATCCTACGTGGTGCTATCTGGTCAGTGGTACTCGCATGGATTGCTATCTTCATCTACATCTTGATTCGTTTCCGCAACGTAGCATATAGTGTTGGTTCAGTTATCGCCCTTGTAGTCGACGTAGTGCTCATCATGGGTACCTACTCACTGCTCCACGGCATCCTGCCCTTCTCTATGGACGTTGACCAGACCTTTATCGGTGCAATCTTGACCGCTATCGGTTACTCTATCAATGACAAGGTGGTTATCTTCGACCGTATCCGTGAGTTCTTCGGACTCTATCCCAAGCGCGACAAGAAGCAGCTCTTCAACGACTCGCTCAACACCACATTGGCCCGTACCATCAACACCTCACTGACGACCTTGCTCGTATTGCTCTTCATCTTCTTCCTCGGTGGTGAGAGCATCCGTAGCTTCGCCTTCGCCATGATTCTTGGTGTTGTATACGGTACCTGTTCTTCACTCTTCTTCGCCGCTCCGATGGCATACATTGTGATGAACAAGAAAGACAAGAAAGCTATTGAGAAGAAATAAGAGTTTGATTAGTGGAACAATCAATTCTCTCAGTGGAGGAGGCTACCGAGGTGGCTTCCTCCTCTTGTTGAAATGATATACATGGCAACCCCTCTGTTTGTAGTTATCCTATATATATAATGAGTACTTCTCCTGTACTTGACTTTGACCGCATGTCGCCCGGGCGACTATTCACGAAGATGTTCTTCCCCACGCTGCTGGGTATGTTCTCCGGCTCGGTGATGAACATTACCGACGGTATGTTCGTAGGGCAGCGCGTAGGCAGCGATGCCTTGGCTGCCATCAACATTGCTGCACCGGTGTTCATGCTCGTCACGGGCATTGCCCTGATGTTCGGTATAGGCGCTTCGGTGCGTGCCTCCATCTCATTGGCACAGGGTAGAACGGAAGAGGCCAATCGCGAGATTACCACTTCGCTGCTCGTGGCAGTGGCCGTCGTCACCCTGCTCTCGGCTATCATCCTGCTCAACCTCGACACGATGGCCTACCTCTTCGGCAGCACCGACCGCCTGCTTCCTCTCGTCAAGGAGTATATGCTGTGGGTGACGGTGGGTATGCCTGCCAGTTGTGTGATGTTCGGTGGTATGTTCTTTGTCCGCCTCGACGGAGCACCTAAGTTTGCCATGTGGTGCGAGATTATCGGTGCCGGGCTCAACATCCTGCTCGACTATATCTTCATCTATCCCCTCAATATGGGTATCATGGGAGCTGCCATAGCCTCGTCGCTCAGCTGCCTCGTGGGCGCTCTGCTCATTATGGGCTATCTGGTTTTCTTTACCAAGCGCATCCAACTCTGTAGCCTGAGAGCCGCCTTTGGCCGGGGTGTGCGATGGTTGCAGACGACGTGGCTGCAGGTGAAGTTGGGCCTCTCCGGCTTCCTTGGCGAGGTAGCCATTTCGCTCATGCTCGTGTTGGGCAACTATGTCTTCGGCAGCCTGCTCGGCGAGAGCGGTGTGGCCGCTTACAGCATCGCTTGCTACTGCAGCCCGCTCTTCTTCATGATCAACAACGCCATCGCCCAGTCGGCCCAGCCCATCATCAGCTACGACTATGGTGCCCGTCGCTGGGAGCGCGTGCGCCATACCCTGCGCCTCGTGCTTACCGTAGCCATCGTGTGTAGCGTGGCGATGACCACCCTCATCATTCTCCTCACCGATCCACTGGTGGGTCTCTTCGTGAAGGATGACCCCACCACTCATGTCCTTGCCGTCAAGGGTATGCCTCTTTTTGCAATCGTACTTCCCTTCCTTGCTATCAATGTAAGCATGATAGGGTATTTCCAGAGTGTCAAACGTGGCACGTGGGCAACCATTTTCACCGCTCTTCGTGGATACATATTCCTTTTGCTCAGTTTCGTGGTACTGCCTATACTGTGGAATGTGTCTGGAGCATGGCTGGCTATTCCTGCGGCTGAAGGGTTGACCACCCTCTGCATAGTTTTGTTTGCTTGTTTCCGGATAAGTCGCAGAAGTCGACACAAATCTTGATGACATCGTCGTAGAAGATGTACTGCGCCTTGGGATAAAAAATCAAGGATTTATTTTGTTCTCCGCTTGGCTTGTTGTATCTTTGCAGCCGAAAAGCGAAGTGGATAGATTTGAGCAGCTTGCAACCACAGTAAAAAATGCTAAATTGACAGCCTTCCGTTGCTGTGCGCATTCTCTCTTGACTATCCCCGTTTTAAGTTTTTGAGTTGGTAAGTTTTGAGTTGACAGGTGTGACAACCTGCTTCATTGATTCAAAGGCTTAACAAACTAAAACAAGCAAACCAATAAGCTTAAAAACTAATTAAACTTATAAACTAAAATGGGATATCTGTTTACATCCGAATCGGTGTCTGAGGGACACCCCGACAAAGTGGCCGACCAAATATCGGACGCTGTACTGGACAAGTTGTTGGCCTATGACCCCAACTCGAAGGTAGCTTGCGAAACGTTAGTAACCACTGGGCAGGTAGTCATCGCCGGTGAAGTAAAGACAAGTGCATACGTTGACCTCCAGCTCATCGCACGCGAGGTGATCAACAAGATTGGTTACACCAAGAGCGAATACATGTTCGAGGGCAACTCGTGCGGCGTGTTCTCGGCCATCCATGAGCAGAGTGCCGACATCAACCGTGGCGTGGAGCGCGAAGACCCCATGAACCAGGGTGCCGGCGACCAGGGCATGATGTTCGGCTACGCCACCAACGAGACCGAAGACTATATGCCTCTCTCGCTCGACCTCGCACACAACATCCTCAAGGTGCTGGCCGACATCCGTCGCGAAGGCAAGGTGATGACCTACCTCCGCCCCGATGCCAAGAGCCAGGTGACCATCGAGTACGATGACAACGGCCGCCCCGTGCGCATCGACACTATCGTGGTATCTACCCAGCACGACGAGTTCATCGCTCCTGCCGACGGTAGCCGCGAGGCACAGCTCAAGGCCGACGAGCAGATGCTGGCACAGATACGCCAGGACGTTATCGGGATTCTCATGCCCCGCGTCATTGCAGGCATCCACAACGAGGAGGTGCTCGCCCTCTTCAACGACAATATCACCTATCACGTCAACCCCACGGGCAAGTTCGTTATCGGTGGTCCCCACGGCGAAACCGCTCTCACAGGCCGCAAGATCATCGTCGACACCTATGGTGGCAAGGGTGCCCACAGAGGCGGTGCCTACA
>JAFQLT010000029.1 GCA_017396545.1 Bacteroidaceae bacterium
CACCACGGTAATCCTTGCCCACGTCACCTTCTGCACACCCTACGTGGTGCTCAGCGTGATGCCGCGCCTCACGGGCATGAACCCCAATATCTATGAGGCGGCCCTCGACCTCGGCGCCACGCCCTTCCAGGCATTGCGCAAGGTCATCATCCCCGAGATCAAGCCCGGCATCATCAGTGGCTTCATCCTCTCGTTCACGCTCTCTATCGACGACTTTGCCGTGAGCCTCTTCACCAAGGGCAACATCGGACTCGAGACCCTCTCTACCTACATCTACTCCGATGCACGCAAGGGCGGTCTCACCCCCGAGCTGCGCCCCCTGTCGACGATAATCTTCGTCACCGTATTGGTGCTGCTCATCATCATTAACCGACGCCAAGCCAAGAGCAGAGAGAAGCTTGCAGATTAGCAAAGGGCCAAACAATAGAGTTTTTCATAATGAGCACATTGTCTCTATACGAACTGGGAAGCCTCATACGCCAAACGCTATACGACAAGTTGCCTGACGCTTATTGGGTACAGGCCGAATTAAGCGAGGTACGCGAAGCATATAACGGACACTGCTACATAGAGTTGGTGGAGAAAGCCGAACATGGAAACACCTTGCGAGCTAAAGCACGCGGAACCATTTGGGCCAATGTGTACAGGATGATGAGACCCTACTTCGAAAGCACAACGGGACAGTCGTTCACTGCTGGCATCAAAGTGCTACTACAAGTAAGCGTAGAGTATCATGAGCTATACGGACTATCGCTTACGGTACATGACATCGACCCCTCCTACACGTTAGGCGACATGGCACGCAATCGCCGCAAAATACTACAACAGTTAGAGGAAGAGGGAGTACTGACACTCAACAAAGAGCTCACCATACCTCGGCTACCTCAGCGCGTGGCTGTCATCTCGGCTATCGGGGCTGCCGGATACGGAGACTTTTGTGGGCAACTGACAAACAATCCCTATGGTTTTATATTCTATCCCAAACTATTCTCTGCCGTAATGCAAGGTAGCAGAACAGAAGAAACCATTATCGCTGCCTTGAACAAGATTGCAGTCCAACGCGACATGTGGGATGTGGTGGTCATCATTCGAGGCGGTGGAGCAACAAGCGACCTTTCGGGATTCGACACCTACGCATTGGCTGCCAACTGTGCACAATTTCCTCTGCCCATTATCACCGGCATAGGACACGAGCGTGACGATACTGTACTCGACATGGTATCACACACACGCGTAAAGACACCTACAGCTGCTGCGGAATATCTCATCACCTACTTGGCAGATGCAGCCACCACACTTGACACACTGACGAATACCATAGTAAGAGGAATCACTGACCGTATACATCGTGAAGAGAAACGGGTAGAGAAGCTCACCCAACACCTTCCGACACTATGCTCGGTGAAGCACGCCAACGGACTACACCGCATAGATCAATTGGCTACACGCATGAACATTGCGTTACAGCATACCATGATGAAGCAAAGCCACCGCCTGAAACTGATAGAAAAAGTGGTAGAGGGTGCTTCGCCAAAGCATATCTTGCAACGGGGCTATTCCATTACCCGATGCGAGGGTAGAATCGTGCGTAGCGCAGAGATGCTCGCAAAGGGATGTATGCTCACCACCACACTTGCCGATGGTGAAGTGCAAAGCGTGGTGAGCTCAAGCACTCAAAAGAAGAGAAAAGATTAAATCTGTATATTTCAATAAGAAAGGGACTCTATATGAAATACGAAGAAGCCATCAAAGAATTGGAAACCATAGTCTCACAGATAGAGAAAGACGAACTGAACATAGACCAACTGACCGATCGGCTCAAAGAGGCACAGAAACTCATCAAGTTTTGTAAAGACAAACTCTATAAGACTGACGAGCGGATAAAAGCGATGCTTGAAGGAGAACCGAGCTGACCCCTAATACTGCCGTTCCCCGAATATCATGGAGCCTATGCGTACGATGGTGCTTCCCTCCTCTATAGCTATCAGGTAGTCATCTGTCATTCCCTCGGAGAGTTGGGCAAATGAGGGTTCATCGGCAAAGTAAGCAACCTTCAGTTCATCAAAGAGCTGCCGCATCCGTCTGAATTCGCTACGCACTTGAGCCATATCATCGGTATTGCTTCCCATAGCCATGAGCCCTGCTATGCGTATGTGCTTCAGCTCACGCCAAGGCTCTGTTGCAAGCAGTTGACGACACTCCTCCACAGTAAGTCCATATTTAGTTTCTTCCTGTGCTATATGTATCTGTAGCAGGCAGTCAATAGTGCGATTATGCTTTGCTGCATGCTTGTCAATCTCACGCAACAGACGGAAAGAGTCTACAGCATGAATGAGACTGACAAACGATGCCATATACTTTATCTTGTTGGTCTGCACATGTCCCGTAAAGTGCCATTCTATATCTTTAGGCAACACAGCAGCCTTGGCAGCCATCTCCTGTATATGATTCTCGCCAAACATGCGTTGACCAGCATCGTAGGCCTCCTGCAAGGCCTCGATGGGCTGGTATTTGGAAATAGCAAGCAAGCTTACCTCTTGAGGAAGCGAATTGCGCAGTTGTAATATTTGACCGGCAATGGACATTCGTGATTGACTCTTATTTTACCTCCAACCCCGGATCGTAGGGATATACATCCATAATCAACGTCTCGGTCACCGAGGCTATCTGATAATCCATGATAGTACCCTTCATCTGTTCATCGAGATACTTGATAGCTTCGCGTAGGTCTCCAGCCTGAACCAAGGCATACGAATTACTCCTTTTCTCTGCACCACTCTTTTCATCGAGGGTGATAAATGACAGTTTACACTTGAACCACTTGTCAGCGCTTTCCGCTTCGCAGAAGAACACTTCACTATAGTTTACACGCTTGATATCCGAAATTTCAAACTCACCCGACATAAAAGGACGTATCTCCTCTATAAAGCGCTTCTCGGCCTCAGTAAATGAGATTGCATCCACCAGATAGGTTTCCTTAACAGGCTTTTCAAGACCATTCTCCATGGTCTTTACATATTTCACTTTACATTCAAACCACTTGTTCATCATAATCACGTCTCCTATCCATTAGTATAAATATCGTCATTAAATAAATCTAAACCGATACAAAGTTAGTGCAAGGCGATCGAAATGCCAAATTTCAACGAGCGAATGTAAAGAATAGGCTTGCATTTTTCTCTACTGAGCAAAGCAGAAATTCTACAAAGTTAAATCTCAACGAGCGAATGTAGTGGAAGGTTTATGTTCTATTACTGAGCGCTGATCAGAACATTAGCATCGGTTATTAAGCTTATTGGTGCAATTCTGAGCAAATTTGCGATTGATATTCAGCGAACATCTAAATAAACGTAGCAGTCACACCGATAATTTCGATTTTATTTCGTAGCTTTGCAAATGGCGAGGAAGAGCCTCCTGAACATGTATTATTTATAACTATAACACACTATGTCATTACTCAACCACCTATTCGGCAACGCCTCAGAGGTCAACATCAACGAACTGAAGAACGAGTTTGGCGACATACTTATCCCCGAAGAAGATATTGTTGCTGCCTTTCGTATCTTTCGCGACAAGTGGGTCTTCACCAACAAACGGCTGATTATGCTCGACGTGCAAGGCGTCACGGGAAGCAAGCGCGACTATCACTCCGTGCCCTACCACTCGATAAATCATTTCAGTGTAGAGACCTCGGGCACATTTGATGGCGACTGCGAGATGAAGCTCTGGATAAAAGGGATGTCCGAACCCTTGAAAAAGGAGTTTAAGCGTGACGTCGATGTCGAGTCACTGCAACGGATTTTGGCAACGTACGTGTTGAAGTAGTCGTTTTTGCTGCATCTTTCAGCGAAACGGAAGAAAATCCTGTACAAGAATTTTGTAGCATTATGTAAGGTGAATCCTTGGATTTGCTTACATGGTGCAGAAATCGCAAGTACGCATTTACAAACTTACCAACTCAAAAACTTAAAAACTTACGTCCGCGCTTACTTCTTGCATTTTCCTAATGCCCCGTGGCTGCGTTCTTTTCGTCCGTCTTGGGGATTGGGCGGAAAGAGGGGAAGGATTCCCCTTTTTCCTTTTCTCTTGTGAACATAAATTGCCGAAAATTGACCACAAATTTCCATGAATAATTATAATACATAGCGTATGCTTGAATATTCGCTCGTTTATTCGTAACTTTACGCTTGCAAAAGTTATTTGCCTTTCACGAAGGACAGCGCTGCGCTTCGCGAACGGTAAATAAGAGCGACAAGCGAAACAGGGAAAACGCATTATAAAACTGCGACAAAAAGGCGTCTTAATAATTTATGTTTCAATAGACTATTTTCTCGCAAATATTTGATTTTTCACACAGATCCGACGAAACAGTTTACCGCCCGAACCTTTTCAATTCTCAATCTTCAATTTTCAATTAAACGAACCATGCCCGGCATATACATCCACGTACCCTTTTGTGAGAGCCGCTGCGCCTATTGCGACTTCTACTCCACCACGCTACTGAGCCATCGCAGCGCCTATGTCGACACCGTGTGCCGCGAGCTGCAGCTGCGCCTGCCCGA
>JAFQLT010000030.1 GCA_017396545.1 Bacteroidaceae bacterium
AGTCTTCGGCATTGATTCCTGCTTCAAAGTCAATCAGCAGGTCTATGTCACTCTTGTCGGTAAACTCAGGTGTATTTACCGAACCGAAGGTATAGAGGCTCTTCACCCTGTACTGTTTACAGAGTGCCCTTACATTGCCCAACTGTCTTTGAATAATCGGATTCATAACGCCTTGTTTTTTGCAAAGATAAAAGAAACGAGCGAGAAATATGAAGTTTAACTTCAATATTTTTCACAGCGAGTGCACCATATCTTCGCGATTTATTGCAAAGAAACAAATTGTAACTCAAATATCCTAATATTTGAGACTGTTTTTGATGTTTGGCACACCAAATACATTCATTATTTATGGAGACTTATGTGTAAAAATACCCAATCAGGCACGTCCGAACGAGAATTATTTCCTTCCATTTTCCCCCATTTCATCGTCTAAAATTGGATTTTTAGAAATCTAAAACTCTAATTTTAGATTTTTCTTTTGGCGAGGGGCGAGTTTTTCTATTCATTTGCGCAGGTTTTGCGAAGCGCGGAGATTGCTTTTGAGACTTGGGCATCTCCGTCACCTCCGCTTGATTGGGAGACGATGATTGCCGAGAGAGATATTTCACCTCGCTGTAACTTTTCGGGGTTTTCCTCCGTCTTATAGATAGAATAACATATAACCAAATACAACCACAATATGAAACATAGCATGACTATCATTGCTGCACTGCTCATAGCCGTGGCAGCACAAGCACAAACCGTATGGGAGCGTCCAGCGGTGGAAGAGAATACACAGACTGAGGGCTACTTCAGATCCTTGCTGGAGATTACTAAAGTAGAATTTGATGAGAAGGATACACGGGTATATATGCACTTGGAGAGGCGCCCGGACAGTTGGCTGAGGTTTGCTACAGACACCTACCTGTTGGCCGACGGCAAACGCTATGCGGTGAAGAGCTGTGACGGACTGGAGTTGGGCAAAGAGACCTTCCTCACCAATCGTGGAAAGGCCGATGTGGTGTTTCACTTTGAGCCGTTGCCATTGACAACAACGAAATTCGACTTTATTGAGGGTGACGGTCAAGACCCTTTCCGCCTGATGGGTGTGGAGAATGCCGACACAAGGGCAAAACGCCTCTTTCCCTCGGCGTGGCGCAACATGGCGACGGGCGATTGGGAGATAGCCTTCTACGAGGAGTGCGTCATCTATGATTGCCGTTTCTGGAATTACAAGGAACGGAAGCAGAAAGGCGACAAGTATGAGTTTGTCTTGGAGAACGACGGAGAAGAAATTGCCGTGAAGGTCGGTAAAAGCAAGAAGGCGCATCGCTGCATAACCATCGACGGCAAGAAGAGGGATTATGATATAATCAGCACCATAACCCTGCCCGACTATCCGCAAACGGACGAACGAAAAGGCTTTAAGGACAACGGCTACCAAGAGGGTGATAGCGTCACGCTCGTCGGCTGGTTACGCGGAATGCCACAGTGGATGGAAGCCATCGGTGATGAATACGAAATAAGTCTGTACAATATATTTACAGGCGAGGAGGAAAACTGCATTGCAACATTGGATTCTCTCGGTAGGTTTGTAGCAAAGATTCCATTGCTCAATTCTGCAGAGTTCTATTTTGATTGGAACAGGACATACGTACGCACCATGTTTGAACCTGGAGAAACGTACCTGATGCTCTACGACATGAAGGAGGGGCATAAACTCTTCATGGGAGACGACGCCCGTCTGCAAAACGAAATCTTTGCGTATCCTATCGAATGGAGCGGTTTTTATATCCATGATGAAACGACCTCTGAGGAGGTGATACGAACATACCTTCCCGCCCACGAAGAACGTCTGAAAGTACTTGAGCGCATCGTGGAAGAGCATCCTACTCTTTCGGCGCGTTACCGCGAGTACTTGCGTGGCCATTATAACTGCGGATTCGGTTACTCATTGATGCAGGCACGGTTTAGCATAAAAGGTAGAAATGTCTCAAAAGAGCACATGGGACTTGCAGAGAAGCTGTTCAATAATATACCTGCGCCTTACACACTATATCGGGATTTCAACACTTTCAAGCGTGACTATATTGATCAGCATATAGATGACAGGTTCTCCTATAAGATTCCGACCGAGGTGGGAACAGTAACAATCAGATCCCCCTATCCGTTAATGCCCGCTATCCTGAGGCACCATCGCGCTACTGGCAGTTTGGAGATTTCCGATGAAGATATAGAGTTGGTGGAGAAATACGCAAAGATAAACGATGAGTACCTCAGGAAGATAGCAACTACCACCGATAAGGTTGAAATTGACAGACTGAACAAAGCGTTCGAAGAGAACGAAGTGGTGATGCGGGCAGGGCAACTATTCAAACGCGAAGATATTGCTGAAATACAGCAAATGGAGGTTCCTCTCTATCCAGTATATCGTGCATTGACTATTGCCGACACACTGGGCTGTGACAAGACGCTGCGAGACATGCTTATCACATACTACTTGTACAAGCATCTCGACAATCAGCGAGAGCCACTGGGTGACCACGCAATGCAATTCATGGAGGAGAATGTGCAGATGCCGGCAGCAAAAGCGTTCCTGAAACGCGAGAACGACAAGTACCTTGCCATACTGAATAAGGAGTTGCGATATGCAAACTCTCTTCGCAGCAGCGACGACATAGCTGGAATGAACGATGGCGAGAGCATATTGCGCAAGCTGTTGGAGCCGATGAAGGGTAAAGTGGTAATCATAGATGTCTGGGGTACGTGGTGCGGCCCCTGCAAGCGGGCTTTGTCGCACTCGCAAGAGGAGTATGCCCGATTGGCCAACTATGATGTGGCCTACCTTTACTTGGCTAACGGTAGCAGCAAGGAGTCGTGGGAAAACGTCATCAAGCAATACGAAGTGACGGGCGAGAATGTCTATCACTACAATCTGCCCGACGAACAGCAGTCAAAGGTGGAGAACTTCTTGAAGGTCTCGGGATATCCCACCTACAGGATTGTAGACAAGGAGGGCAACATCCTCGATGTGAATGCCGACCCTCGCGACCTTGATGCGCTGGAGAGAGTGGTAAGGCAACTGAACGAGGAGTAGAATCGAAGCGTCCCCTATTGGCGAAAAACAAACATAAAGTTTTGTCAAAAATTATCATAGGCTTGTGACATGTACTAAATAAGTTGACACAACAAAAAAAGTTATGTCAACTTATTTAGTACATGTCAGATTTTGCAGGCAGTGTAGCTTGCGTAGCGGACGCAGCTTGGTGCGGTCCACGGTGACCTGTATGCCCACTTTGGGTACTGTGGTCAGTGTCAGGGCATCGTCGGGGGCGATGAGGTAACCGCGCAGTTCGCTCACGGCCACGTTATAGAGTGCCTGCCCGTCTTTGGCATCGCGTTGCCAGATGTCGTGGCATATCTGCTCCTTCGTCAGCATATATTCAGGCGCGGCGGTGGCAAGCATCCTGAGTAGGGCTGCCTTGTTGCCTGTCATCGGTGCAGCACTGCCGTCGGGCGAGTATATCATGTTCTTGTTGAAGTCGATGCACGTGTTTCCTATGAGGTGCACGCCCTGCAGGTAGGCCATGGCTTTCCTCACATATAGGA
>JAFQLT010000031.1 GCA_017396545.1 Bacteroidaceae bacterium
GCTATCGATGCGGTGAAGCAGACCAACGTGACCAAGATGCAGACCAAGCTCACTACGCTGACCTCGCCCATGAACTACTTCAACGCTCTGAAGGCAGTGAGCGATGTGCTCGACGGCTATAAAGACATCTACGTGGTGAACGAGGGCGCCAACACGCTCGACGACACGCGCAATGTCATCAATATGTACCGTCCGCGCCTGCGCCTCGACTGCGGCACATGGGGCGTCATGGGTATCGGCATGGGCTATGCCATAGCGGCAGCCGTCACCAGTGGTCGTCAGGTCGTGGCTATCGAGGGCGACAGCGCCTTCGGCTTCAGTGGCATGGAGGTAGAGACCATCTGCCGCTACCAGCTCCCCGTGACCATCATCGTGTTCAACAACGACGGCATATACCGTGGTAACGACCCCAACCTCGGCGGTGGTGCCGACCCGTCGCCCACCTCACTCACCCCCGGTGCCCGCTACGACAAGATGATAGAGGCTTTCGGCGGTGCAGCCTACCACGTCACCACCCCCGACGAGTTGCGCACAGCCCTCACCGCGGCTCTTGCCTCGCGCAAGCCCTCGCTCATCAACTGCGTCATCGACCCTGCCGTAGGCACCGAAAGCGGACATATCGGGAACTTGAATCCGAAGACGGTGGCCCCGCAGAAGTGATTGTTTAATTAGAAGTAATAGGAGTGTAGGAGTGACGCTATGCTTAGGAGTGCAGATAAAACCACAGTTACGTGAAAACTTCACTATTGTCTGAACTCCTGACTCCTGAACTCCTTCACTCCTCAAAAATACAAGACTATGCTCGACATCCTCATCAAAGACATCCTCCCCATCTTCGTCATCATGGCGTTGGGGTATGCGGCAGGCAAGCGTGGCGTGTTCACCGCTGCCAATGCCCAAATCTTCAACAAGCTGGTGCTCACCTATGCCTTGCCGGCAGCCCTGTTCGTCTCCATCGTCAAGGCCGACCGCACGATGCTGTTCGATGACGGCAAGCTGCTCATCATCAGCCTCGTGATACTGGTGGGTCTGTTCCTCCTCTCCTACCTCTCCACCTACAAGCTGTTCAAGCACAGCCGGAGCGAAGCGGCCGTGAGTGCCCTCATTACGGGTTCGCCCACCATCGGCTTCCTCGGCTTTGCCGTGCTCTCCCCCATCTATGGCGACACCGCATCCACGGGACTCGTCATCGCCATCGTCTCCATCGTGGTCAATGCCGTGAGCATCCCTATCGGTATGGCACTGCTCAATGCCGGTCAGGCTGCCACGGCTACGGCCACGGCCAATGGCGCTACGGTCAAGAGGGGCAACCCCGTGCTCGATGCCCTGAAGGCTCCCGTGTGCTGGGCTCCCATCTTAGCGGTAGTGTTGGTGCTGTGCGGCATCAAGTTCCCTGCCATCCTTGAGCCCAACTTCGAGCTCATCGCCAAGGCCAACTCCGGCGTGGCGGTCTTTGCCGCAGGACTCACCCTCTCGGGCATGAAGTTCCAGTTAGACAAGGAGGTGCTCTACAACACCTGCTTCAAGCTCCTCCTGATGCCTGCCGTGCTGCTCATCATCGGGCTCATCTTCAAGATGGAACCAATGAAGCTACAGATGATGGTGCTTGCCGGTGCCCTGCCCCCAGCCTTCTCGGGCATCATCATCGGCAGCCGCTACCAGCAGTATGTGCGCACAGGCACCTCGACCCTCGCCTTCAGCATCTTCATGTTTGTGCTTGCCGCCCCCCTGTGGATATGGATTACACGGCTTGTGGCATAAGTAGAATGTCTGCCATATTATTACCTAACATAAATAGGGAGAGAGCACATGCCCTCTCCCTACTCCATTGACCCGACAGGGTTAAGCGGATTACTTAATCACCGTCTTCTTGCCCCCTACGATATAGATGCCCTTCGCAGGATTCTCCACACGATGACCGTGAAGGTCGTAAACAGATGTAGTCTCAGAGCCTTGAACGGTAATTACCTCATGGTCAACACCTGTCTCCATACCGATGATGTTAGTAAAATCCTTCCAATAGTCTGCAGACTGGTAATCTGAAACAGAAGCAGCAGGGACATATACGGGTATAGCCATATCTACACCACGGAAAGGAGACCTTCGCGCTCCACGGAACAATGGAGGAGTCACTGCATGGCAAGTAATTGAACTTAGTGCACTACACTCAGCGAATGCATCGTTCCTAATCTCAGTCACTCCACTTCCTAAAGTTAGAGCGGTAAGATTACTGCATTTATAAAAAGCGTTCCCTTGCAGTTCTACGACATTATCTCCAATCACGACTTCCTTAATTGTTGTATTGTTTCTAAACCATGCGGCAACTGTCACGCAATTCATCTTCACACGCTCAATGCCAGTGCACCCCTCAAAGGCTCCATCCTCAATGGTGGCAACATCTTCTCCCAACACGATTTCTTTAATTGCCGTATTACCACTGAACCAGCAACCAACATTAGCACAGTCCAGCACCACTTGTTCGAGGGCGTCACACCCCACGAACGGAAACAGGCCAATATAGGTTACACCTGATGGGATAGTAATGGAGGTAAGACTACTACAACCTGCGAAAGCATTTGTTCCAATACTTGCCATACTTTCGGGGATGGTGATGGAGGTGAGGCTGCTGCAATAAGAGAACGCTTGATCTCCAATACTCGTTACACTCTCAGGGATGGTGATGGAGGCAAGACTGCTGTAACCACTGAAAGCCTCGCGTCCAATCTCAACCAGACTATTGGGCAGCGCAACAGCCACAAGATTGTCACGACCAGTACCCCGATCCCCTTCGAAAGCACGGGGACAAATGCTTACCGTACCCTCTCTCACCACAATGCTCGTATTCTCCGGCATTTCTCCCTTATACTGATAGAGCACATTGCCGGCATACACTACTCCATCGGGCTGATTCTCATACCAGGGAGTTCCGTAGAAAGCAGTTCTACCTATCGCGGTAACACTTTCAGGTATGGTGACGGAAACAAGATCACGGCATTTAAAAAACGTATTCTCACCAATCTCGGTCACTCCGTCAGGAATATCTACAGAAACCAGCCCCAAGCATCCGTAAAATGCAGCACTCTCTATCTTTGTCACACCTGAGGGGATTACAGAACTTTTGCATCCGAACATCAGTGTGTTGGTACTCGTCTCAATAATGGCATTGCAATTATCGCGTGAATCATATACCGTGTTCCCCTCCTTTATCTTGATTGAGGACAAGTTGGAGCAACCCTCAAAAGCACCTTGAACATAATCTTCGTCTCCTATAACACCTACATTCTTTCCTATGGTAATGGAAGCAAGATTACTACAATTCCGGAACGCCATCCGTCCTATCTCAGTCACCGCATCAGGTATAACAATGGAGGCGAGATTAGTGCAATCACTAAATGCTTGCTCACCTATCTTAGTCACACTGGAGGGTAAATCAACCGACACGAGGGCACTGCAATAAGTAAACGCGACTCCCGGAATCTCATCCACACCCTCGGGAATGGTAATAGAGACGAGGTTGTGACACATACCGAATGCCTGGGGAGTAATTCTTGTCGTCCCTTCCTTTACTTTGATGCTTGTATTCTCAGGCATCTCCCCCTTATAGCAATAGAGCACATTATTTATATAGCACACTCCGTCGGGTTGATTGTCGAGCCAAGGTGTATTGTGAACCGCACCAAAACCAACCTCGCAAACGCTTTGTGGAATATGAAGAGAGGAGAGGCTGGTACAATTCTCAAAAGCAGAACTCTGAATCTCAACCACACCTTCACCCAACACGACCTCCTTTATCGCGGTATTACCACGGAAACAATCCCCTACTACGGGACAATTCAGCGTAACGTGCTCAAGGGCACTGCAGTCTTCAAAAGCACCATTTGCAATCAAGGTAACACTGCTTGGAATCGTGATTTCTGCCAAGCTGCTACATCCTGCAAAAGCATAATACTCAATCGTAGTCACACTCTCGGGAATAACGATAGAGGTCAATTCCGTAAAAAGCCTAAATGCATTGTAACCAATTACCTCCACATCGTTAGGGATGACGGTAGACATACAGCCAGCAACCAATCTATTGGTGTTAGTCTCAATGATAGCATCGCAGCCATTTCGCGAATCATACACCTCATTACCATCTACAACAACAATGGATGCAAGGTTGCTACAGCCGGCAAACGGATTGCCTAAAATCTCATTCACACTCGCAGGAATGACAATATGGGTAAGACCTGTACAATCTCCGAAAGCACTCATTCCTATACTAACAAGCCCTTGCGGAAGAGTAATGGAAGACAGACTGCTACATTTGAAGAAGGCACCTCCCTCAATAACTGTCACCCCCACGGGAATGGTAACAGAAGTCAGTTCGCTACAATCCATAAAAGCCTCACCCTCTATTCTTTCGACCCTATAGTCCACCTCTTCATACGTTACAATAGGGGGAATGATGACCCAACCCGAATACTTCGTCCCATCCGTGGCATGCGTCACTACAGCATAAGGCTCACCCGAATACGGCTTCACCAGTTCATACCACACCCCATTGACTTGTTGAGTTCGTGCACCTGCCGTTAAGCAACACAGCAACATTGCCGCTACCAACATCAAACACTTTTTCATAACTATAATTATTTTTATAATACGCTCTATAGGTTCTCCAAATTCGAACTCATCAGGCTACTCCATAAAAAAAGCGTGAGAACCTGTACCTGTTGCCCGTCCCACCCATCGAGGCTCTCGCATTGCCCAACTCTGTCGAAACGAGCAACGCGAAAGCCTCACGCCGATATGCATATACTACCCACATCATACCAATCATCACGACCAATATAACAAAGGAGCATGTAAACATACCCACTGAGACATTCACCGCTGCTTTGCTTTTAACAGAGTTTAGAACTTGCGAGATTCCGACGAGTCAAAACCAAAGCGTCAAGTAAACGCCTTTTCCATCATGTCATCGCCCACCCACGATCCCTGTCGGCGTGAGCGATAGTGCAAAAGTAGTGCAAACAAAGCAAATAGGCAAGAGTTACCCTCAATATATTGAAAAAGAGCTCAGCAGAAAGCTTTTCTTAGGTATAAAAAGCTGATTATTTGGAGTAATAAAATTTGATTTTTGGCCTGGCAAGGAAGAGCATAAACAAAACGCAGACTCCGCGATTATTCGCTACACT
Source organism: Bacteroidaceae bacterium (assembly GCA_017396545.1). Lineage (GTDB taxonomy): Bacteria > Bacteroidota > Bacteroidia > Bacteroidales > Bacteroidaceae > UBA1189. The sequence continues at coordinate 5,178 of JAFQLT010000031.1, forward strand.
CAAAACGACAAGGTTCTTGCCTGGGCAAAAATGAAGAAGTTTTACTCAACGAAATTCCACAGTTAAGCAGCGTGGAAAAGCGCACAAAGGATCTTGCCAAAATACAGGAACAATTTTGCCAGTCCAGACGGCTTTGGACTCGAGTCCAGACAGCTCTGGACTGCAGTTCAGAACTGTCTGGACTGAGGCGAGGATAAAGGGAACAGCTCTTTTAGTTTGCTTTACTCCCTTGCCAGGCCAAAAATCAAAATCGTTTACTCGGTCAGCAAAATAGTTATTGACATAAATTATTCTATAGTAAACACAAAGTATCGATTGCTTACCATAATCCACGAATCCACGCATAGCATCGAAACAATTCGACAAAGGAATGCACATAAAAGCCACAAATGGCATAACGCAACAAAGCCCACCGCATGGTGGGCTTTGTCTATTTGTTAAACGATAAATCCTATGGAGTGGATTACTCTGCGCGGAGTGTGAAGCGCTTGAAGGCAACAACCTTGAGCTCAGCATCGATTTCCTTCAATACGTCGCGTACGGTCTTCTTAGCCTCCATGATGTCCTCCTGGTTGAGCAAGCAAACCTCCTTCAAGAACTTGCCGAGACGACCCTTGGCGATGTTCTGAATCATAGGCTCGGGGAGGTTGGCAGACTTCTCTGCAGTTACAGTGGCGATGATCTCCTTAGCCTTGGCTACATCCTCAGCGGTGATCCAACCCTTGGTCATGTTGCTCTCCATGTGGTCCTCAGAGTCTACGTGAGCGGGGTTGATGCCAGCCTTAGAGAGGGCAGCGTCAACAGCCTTCTTCACCATCTCAGCCTTGGTCTTCTCAACGGCTACAGCAATCTCCTGGTTCTTGATCTCCTCAGATACACCATCCTCGTCGATAGCGATGGGGCTCATGGCAGCTACCTGCATAGCGATGCGCTTGCCGGCAGCCTCGTTAGCCTTGTTCAAGCCTACGAGTGTGCAGAGCTGGTTCTTGCCCTGGTGGTTATAAACAGCTACGTACTCAGCCTCGATAGTCATGTAGCCATCAAGCTCCATCTTCTCACCGGTGATACCTGAACGGTCGGTAACAGCATCCTGCACGGTACCGTTGCCCATGGGCAGAGCCTTCACCTCGTCGAGAGTCTGGCACTTGTTAGCGATAGCCAAGTCGAGAATATCCTGAGTCAGCTTTACGAACTCAGCGTTGTTTGCAACGAAGTCGGTCTCGCAATTCAAGGCGATGACAGCAGCGAAGACACCCTCAGCCTTTGCCAAAACACAAC
>JAFQLT010000032.1 GCA_017396545.1 Bacteroidaceae bacterium
CCAGCAGGTGGAGGATGGAGCACAACTGCTCGACATCAATATCGACGATGGCCTGCTCGACACGAAGCAGGAGATGGTGCATTTCCTCAACCTCATCGCTTCGGAACCCGACATTGCCCGCGTGCCCATCATGGTGGACTCATCGCGCTGGGAGGTTATCACGGCAGCCGTCAAGTGCATACAAGGCAAGTGTGTTGTTAACTCCATATCGCTCAAGGAGGGCGAGGAACTTTTCCTTGCTCATGCTCGCGAGATACACCGTCTCGGTGCTGCCGTGGTGGTGATGGCATTTGATGAACAGGGACAGGCCGACACGTATGAACGTCGCATCGCTATCTGTGAACGTGCTTATCATCTGCTGGTCGATGTGGTAGGTATGCCGCCCCAAGACATTATTTTCGACCCCAATATTCTGGCTGTGGCTACGGGTATAGAGGCCCACGACAGCTATGCCATCGACTTCATCCGCGCTACGGAGTGGATACGCACCCATCTTCAGGGAGCTCATGTGAGTGGTGGTGTGAGCAACCTCTCCTTTGCCTTCCGTGGCAACAACTACCTGCGCGAAGCTATGCACGCCGTATTCCTCTACCATGCTATCAAGGCCGGTATGGATATGGGTATCGTCAACCCCGCCACCTCAGTGCGCTACGACGATATCCCTGCCGAACTGCTCACGGCCATTGAGGATGTGATATTAAATCGTGCTCCAGGTGCCACCGAGAAGCTTATCCGTATAGCGTCAGAGTACTCTAATAGTTCACAATTCACAATTCACAATTCACAATTAGAGAAGTCTACCCTTTCTTTGGAGCAGCGCCTACAGCAAGCGCTCATCAAGGGCACCAGCGAGACGCTTGAGGCCGACCTCCGCGAAGCGCTCACCCAATACCCCTCGGCAGTAGCTATCATCGAGGGTCCCTTGATGGCAGGCATGCAGGAGGTGGGACGCCTGTTTGGCGAAGGCCGTATGTTCCTCCCCCAAGTGGTGAAGACTGCCCGAACGATGAAGCAGGCGGTGGACTTTATAGTGGAAAGTGGAAAGATGAAAGATGAAAGTAGACACCCTGACGACAATAACTGTCATCTTTCATCTTTTAACTCTCAACTTCACAAGCGCGTTCTCCTCGCCACCGTCAAAGGCGACGTGCACGATATTGGTAAGAACATCGTCAGTGTGGTGATGGGCTGCAATGGTTACGACATCATTGATATGGGTGTGATGGTGCCTGCCGAGGACATCGTGCAGAAGGCTCTTGAGTGCCGCCCCGACATTATCGGACTGAGCGGACTCATTACTCCCTCCCTCTCCGAAATGGTCGACGTAGCCAAAGCACTGCGTGAAGCTGGCATCGACACCCCAATCCTCATCGGTGGAGCCACTACCAGTGCTATGCACACCGCACTGAAGATAGCACCTATGTACAATGGTCCTGTAGTGTATGTCAAGGATGCTTCGCAAAACTCGGGCGTAGCAGCAGCCTTGCTCAATGATGACACACGCGAAGCATTCATCACCCAACTCAAGGAGGAGCAAGAAGCACTGCGACAGGGGTTTGAACAGAAGGAGCAGACTCCCCTACTCTCCCTCGAAGAGGCACGTAAAAGAAAACCGAACTTCTTCAACTAAACAGGTAGCTACGCAGACAAGCATCGGGCGATAATGACAACAATATTGCCCGATGCTTGTTATATCAGTCACCATCAACCCCAAACCGTTATGAAGAGAAGAGAAGTTCCCCAATCACCATCGAACCACGAAGCGAGCCACACCACCGAATTTATCGGACCAAACGGCTATATTGACATCACGCCTTATCAACAAAAGGGAGACCCCTGCTATGGCGGCGACACTGGAGAAACTGAATATGAAAATTATATGCAGGGCATAGACAGCGAATCAGAAAGGTCCTCAAAAGCCCAGGTGCATACAAACTCGGGGAAGAGGCGATAGCCTACCCCTCGACGGTGTACCTCCGTACCTGCATGTATGACCGCATCCAATTCACCACTTTCTGCAAGACGATAGGAGGATATATGGAACACCTCCTTGAAATCGGCCATCGAGGAAGAGCCCATCAGCTTATAGAGCGTCTCCTTAGCCGACCAGTTGATCAGATGAAACATCTGGCGCTCATTCCCTGCATGCGCATCGATATATGCGGCCTCTTCTGCTGAGGTAAAGCGGTCGGCAATGCGTTCTACACGAGGAGAGATATACTCTATATCCATACCTATCGCACCATGATGATAGGCTATGGCTGCAAATCCTTTAGTGTGTGATATGCTAATGCTCATATCACTGCCCTTGAGGAAGGGACGTCCCGTAGGATGATAAGCCACCTCGGACTCAGCGCCAAAGAGTTCTTTCACAAGTACACGCACAGCCAGCCATTCGGCCCGACGTGTCTCATGGTGTTTCTCGGCCAACTGGTTATCATACTTGTCAGTAGCAAGCAGGGCATACAGTTCGTCTGCTGATTCCGTGATTTGCCAGATAGCCACTCCACTACTTCCCTGCGTGTGATGGGCATATTTAGGCATCGGTTTCTTCCGCTTTCGCAGTATTATGTACTACCACCTTAATCTTGACGATACGACGCTCGTCCATCTCCATCACCTCAAAGGTCAGGTGGTGGAAGTCTATACTCTCGCGTAGCTCGGGAAAGTCGCCCTTGAGTTCGAGCAGCAGTCCTGCCAACGAGTCGGCATCGCCCGATACCTCATCAAAGAGTTCATCATCCAAATCGAGTTCCCTTTGGAAATCAGTGAGCATGGTTTTCGCCTCGAAGAGATAGGTATTGCTGTTTATCTTCACATAGGGGCGCTCCACCTCATCGTATTCGTCATTGATCTCACCCACGATCTCCTCGATTACATCCTCAAGAGTCACGAGTCCAAGCGTACCGCCAAACTCGTCCACAACAATAGCAATGTGTACTTTGCTTGCTTGGAAGTCGCGCAAGAGATCGTCAATTTGTTTCGTCTCAGGCACAAAGAATGCCGGACGTATCAAAGTCTGCCAACGGAAGCCATCCCCCTTGGCGAGGTGTGGCAACAGGTCCTTAATATAGAGAATACCTTTGATGTTATCCACCGTGCCCGAGTAGACGGGAATACGCGAATAAACGTTTTCTGCCACACAACTAAGCACTTTTTTATAGTTGTCACGGATATTAAGCGCCACCATATCCAGGCGTGAGGTCATCACATCTTTGGCCGTTTCGTCACCAAAGCGAATGATTCCTTCAAGCAACTCCTGCTCATCAGTAAGTTCTGTCTTATCAGTCAATTCAAGTGCTTGTTCCAGCTCATCCACAGAGAGATTATGACTCTGTTTCTTGTGCAAACGGTCGACCAAGCGAGTTGAACGCACCAACAGTGCAGAAAGCGGAGCAAACACATAGGTCAAAGCATTGATAACCGGTGCACAAAATCGGCAGAATTTCAAAGGGTTGAGCGAGGAATAGAACTTTGGCATAATCTCACCAAAAAGCAACAGCAGAAAAGTGAGCAACACAGATATGAACAGAAATTCAAGCCACACGATACCTCCAAAATCAAGCATCGAAAGCATAGCATAGTTGCCCAACACCGTAATAGTGATATTGACAAAATTGTTTGATATAAGTATCGTTGCCAACAACTTCTGCGACTTACCCAACAATCGGCTTATTATACGATCACTTGCACTATCTCCCTGTTCTATATCATTGAGATCCGAGGGAGTAAGCGAGAAAAAAGCGATCTCTGATGCAGAAACAAAGCCTGAACAGAACAACAGAAAACACATTAGTACAAGAGCTACGATGACACCTGCCGAAGGTGTCATAAACTGGATGGAAGAAAAAGCATCAACGACAGGATGCCATAACGAAGATATATCCAAAATACGAATGTTTAGTTACTAAAAAGGCACTTGCTCATCGGTTGTGGATTGCTGAGCGAATTGTGCTGTAGGCTGTGTCGCTGGCTGCTGCATCGATTGTTGCTGACGTGAGAGCATTTCCATATTGTCCACATAAATCTCTACTACGGTACGGCGCACTCCATTCTGATCATCATACGAACGGCTGCGTATGTTACCCTCAATATAAAGTTTGTCGCCTTTATGGACATACTTTTCCACAGTCTTAGCCAATCCACGCCAAAACACGAGATTGTGCCACTCTGTACGGTCAGGAACCTGTGTCCCATTAGGTAGGGTATAACCACGTTCGGTGGTTGCTAATGTAAGAGTTGCTACAGCTTGGTCACGGTCATAATAACGCACATTGGGTTCACGTCCCACGTTACCTATAAGAATAACCTTATTTACTGACATAACTATATTTTTACGATTGAAAGGCAAAGTTATACAAATCTTTTCATATTCGATGTATTATTATCATTTTTTTGCACTTGTATATAGCGTTCTATCAGTCGCGGCAATGCATAACGGTGTAGTTCACCGAAGGGGACCAACACAAACCCCTCAGGAGAAGGCAATACTCCCTGTACCTCCAAATCGTGGAACGTTGCATGCAGCACACGATGAGAAAGAACATGCTTGACTCCCTCCACACCACCTCTATATGCATAGTGCGGCAACATCTTATGCCACTGGGAAAATTCTTCAGTAGCGAAAAATGCTTCAGCACCTATCGGCTCAGAAGTCTCGACAAGAGGCAATTCGTAGAGATTCTTCCAGATGTCGTCAGCCGTACGCTTATGTAGCAGCAATGCCTCATCGGTATGTATATATAAATAAGTAAGGTAACGAGAAGTCACCTTGACCTTATGCGATTTTACGGGAAGCCCCTCCACCCTATCTTGAGCCAAAGCCATACACTTGTGGGCAAGCGGACATACTGTACAATCAGGATTGCGCGATACACACTGCAAGGCTCCAAATTCCATCACTGCTTGATTATATTTAGCTGCCTGTTCTACAGGAAGCAATGCTTGGGCAGCCTCAACAATCAGCTTCTTGCCACGTACAGAGTCGATAGGTTCGTCTATACCGAACACACGCGACCACACACGACACACATTACCGTCAACTGCAGCTTTGGGGATATCAAAAGCAAACGAAGCAATAGCAGCGGCAGTATAGTCACCCACGCCACGAAGCGATCGTATAGCATCATACGTATCGGGGAAATGCCCCATAGAAACAATCCACTTTGCAGCATGATGCAGATTGCGCGCGCGCGAATAATAGCCCAACCCCTGCCACAGGCGCATCACCTCATCCTCGGGCGCAACAGCCAACGCTTCCACCGTAGGGAAGCGCTCAATGAAGCGCACAAAATAATCGTACCCTTGAGCAACCCGTGTCTGCTGCAAGATTATCTCGGAAATCCATATATAATAAGGATTGCGCGTTGAGCGCCACGGAAGGTCACGGCAATGTCCGTCGTACCAAGAGAAGAGTCGTGCTACAATTTCATCCATTCGCTATTTCTCATCTGATTTGTACGCAAAATTAGATAAAATCATGAGACATAACAAACAAAGTGAGCCATTTACAAAAAAAATACAGCGATATATTTTTTTAGCTACGATAAAAACTCTATATTTGCATCCCGAAATTGAAACGGACTATTTGTACAACTATAAAAAACTATAAGAAAATGACAAAATCTGAAGTTGTTAACGAAATCTGCAAGAAGACAGGTGTTGACAGAACTGAGGCTTTACAGTGTGTAGAAGCATTCATGGAAGTAGTGAAAGAGTCGTTGATTAACGAAGAGAACGTATATCTGCGTGGCTTCGGAAGCTTCATCTTGAAGAAGAGAGCACAGAAGACTGCCCGCAACATCTCGAAGAACACCACCATCATTGTTCCTGAGCACAATATCCCCGCATTCAAGCCAGCAAAGACTTTTGCAACAAATGTAAAGAAATAAGAAATAGAGTATTAACCATAAATTCATCCTACTATGCCAAACGGTAAGAAGCATAAGCGTCATAAAATGGCGACTCACAAGCGTAAGAAAAGACTGAGAAAGAACAGACACAAGAGCAAATAAGCTCTCGCTAATGAGAAAAAGGCAAGGAACAAGCTACAAGATACGCATGACGGGATTTTGAGTTTGTTCTTTGTCGTATTTAATGATGTATTAAAAAGGACTCAAGAAAAGTGACCAGCGAATTATTCATCGATGTACAGCCCAATGAAATCACTATCGCACTCACCGAAGACAAGGTGCTGGTGGAGTTTCAGCGCGAGGGACGCGAAGCGTCGTTCTCTGTGGGCAACATGTACTTGGGACGGGTCAAAAAGATTATGCCCGGACTCAATGCATGCTTTGTTGATGTAGGTTCGGCCAAAGAAGCTTTTCTTCACTATCAAGACTTGGGGTACCATTACAACAGCTACCACAAGTATGTGAAACAGGTAATCAGCGACAAGAAAAAGCTCGCTCCCTACACCAAAGCCGTAGGACAACCCGAACTGCCCAAGGAGGGCAGCATATCGAACTATCTGCAAACCGGCCAGGAGGTCATGGTGCAAGTGACCAAAGAGCCCATCTCAACCAAGGGTCCACGCCTCACTGCCGACCTCTCCTTTGCCGGACGTTTCCTCGTGCTCGTACCCTTCTCTGACAAGGTGAGCGTATCCTCAAAAATCAAGTCAGCCGAAGAGCGTGCCCGACTCAAGCAACTCATCCAGAGCATCAAGCCCAAAAACTTCGGAGTCATCGTACGTACTGTAGCCGAAGGCAAGCGCGTGGCAGAGCTCGATGCGGAGATGAAGATCCTTGTCAAGCAATGGGATGACGCCATCATCAAGGTACAGAAAGCCGACAAGCCCCCCGTGCTCATCCACGAAGAGAACAGCCGCGCTGTAGCTATGCTGCGTGACCTCTTCAACCCGTCGTACGAAGCCATATACGTAAACGACAACGACGCATACAATGAGATACGCAACTACGTTGCCCTCATTGCCCCCGACAGAGCACACGTGGTGAAGCACTACACAGGTACACTGCCCTTGCTGGACAATTTCGGTGTGACAAAGCAGATAAAGTCATCGTTCGGGCGCATCGTGCCCTATCGTGGCGGTGCCTACATGGTCATCGAGCACACTGAAGCGCTACATGTAGTGGACGTAAACAGCGGCAACCGTTCGCGCGGCAACACAAACCAGGAGGAGAACGCCATTGACGTAAACCTCGGTGCAGCCGATGAACTGGCCCGCCAACTGCGTCTACGCGATATGGGTGGCATCATCGTAGTCGACTTCATCGACATGGACACAGCGGAGAACCGACAGAAGCTCTATGAACGCATGTGCCAGAATATGTCGCGCGACCGCGCCAAGCACAACATCCTTCCCTTGAGCAAGTTTGGCCTGATGCAGATCACCCGCCAGCGAGTGCGCCCTGCCATGGATGTCGCCGTAGAGGAGAGTTGCCCCGTATGCTTCGGCAAAGGCACCATCAAGTCCTCCATACTCTTTACCGACACATTGGAGAACAAGATTGATTACCTTGTAAACAAACTGAAGATTAGCCGGTTTAACCTACATGTACACCCCTATGTAGCAGCCTACATCAATCAGGGGGTCGTCTCTATGAAAACCCGGTGGAAGATGAAGTATGGCTTCGGCATACGCATCACCCCCAACCAAAGCATCCCGTTGCTTGCCTATACATTCTACGACACCAAGGGCAACGAGATTGACATGAAGGAAGAGGTAGAGATGAAATAGCAAACGAGGGTGTGTCATAAGTTCTTTGACGCACCCTCGTTCTAATTTCTATACCTCTACGGAAAAGATAGGAGTTAGACTTTCACCTTCTCTTTCAGTTCCTTGATGTTCTCCGCAATCACCTCATCGGAGATGCTATTGTTAATCAGATTACCCGCAATATATTGGTCATAAGCCGCCATGTCGATGAGCCCGTGGCCTGAGAGACAGAAAAGGATGGTTTTCTCCTCACCCGTCTCGATACACTTCTTCGCTTCACGGATAGTGGCAGCAATGGCATGACACGACTCGGGAGCAGGGATAATGCCTTCGGCTGCCGCAAAGAGCGTACCCGCCTCAAACGACTCTATCTGCTCAATATCCACGGCCTCCATCATCTTGTCCTTGAGAAGTTGCGACACCACAAGCCCAGCTCCGTGGTAGCGCAAGCCGCCGGCATGTATGTTGGCAGGACGGAAGTTGTGACCCAACGTGAACATGGGTATCAACGGCGTGTAGCCCGACTCGTCGCCGTAGTCATAGTGAAACTCCCCACGAGTTAGTTTTGGACATGAAGCAGGCTCAGCTGCTACGAAACGGGTTGTCTTTCCCTCCTTTATGTTATGACGCATGAAGGGGAATGCCAGGCCACCGAAGTTAGAACCACCTCCGAAGCAGGCCACCACCACATCGGGATATTCGCCAGCCATCTGCATCTGCTTCTCTGCCTCAAGCCCGATCACGGTCTGGTGCAGTGTCACGTGCCCCATCACAGAGCCCAGCGTATACTTGCAGTTGGGTGTCATCCTGGCCAGTTCCACAGCCTCGGAGATAGCCGTACCGAGCGATCCTTGATGATTGGGATACTTGGTGAGGATATCCTTACCGGCACGTGTCGACATGGAGGGCGATGGTGTCACCTGCGCGCCGAAGGTCTGCATGATGCTACGGCGATAGGGTTTCTGCTCATACGACACCTTTACCTGATACACGGCAGCCTCAAGCCCGAACACCTTGGCCGCATACGACAGGGCTGCTCCCCATTGTCCGGCACCGGTCTCGGTAGTGATGTTTGTCACTCCCTCCTGCTTGCAATAGTAGGCCTGCGCAAGAGCCGAGTTGAGTTTGTGCGAACCGATGGGGCTTACACTCTCGTTCTTGAAATAGATATGTGCCGGAGTGCCGAGTGCCTCTTCCAGACCATAGGCACGCACGAGTGGTGTGCTACGATAGTAGGCATACATCTCGCGCACCCGTTCAGGGATGTCAATCCATGTATCCGTCATGTTGAGTTCCTGCTGCGATGCCTCGCGCGAGAACAGTTCATACAAATCCTCGGGCTTAACCGGCTCGCCTGTCTTGGGGTTAAGCATAGGCATCGGCTTGTTGGGCATATCAGCCTGTATGTTATACCACTGGGTAGGAATCTCACTCTCGGGTAAAAAAAACCGTTTCTGTTTCATACTGCAAAAATTAAGAATCCGATGTTCTGTACATTGAGCATCGGATCCATTATTGTCATTTCTATTATTCTATCACCTATTCGTATACAACAACCGTGCTCAAGCTATCTCACCGAGCCACCACCAAAACTTACTAAGGTTAATCATCATATACATATTACCGTTTGTTTATTATAACGCTTTTGTGCGAGCAAAGTTATAGCATTTTTGCATATTCACAAACTATTTGTAAGAAAAGTTTGAGAATATGATAAAAATCGGGTAAGCCCAATAATTATATTGGGTAGAGCTACGAGAAAAATCGGGTGAACCCATTACAAAAAATGGGTATACCCAATATTGGGAACACTATAATGCAGCAAGCAAGCGCCTATTGCAGGCATTTATCGCCCCAGCAAGAAATTGCTGGAGACAAAGCTATAATAATCAGATGACTCTAATTAGTCTACCGAAGCTATCAAATAAAAGACTCTTTCTGTTGATTCATCCTGCCCTATCAATCGGGGATTTCACTCAACTCGAGCCATCGCATGGTTTTATCATCCAACTCTTCATTGAGGGCAGACAGGCGGATGGACTTCTCGGTCAGTTCGTCGGATGCCAACATGCCGGTACATAACGCCTCTTCGATAGCGGCCTTTTCGGCCTCAAGAGCTGCGATGCACTGTTCCACCTCAGCAAACTCGCGCCGTTCCTTAAAGGTTTTCTTGCGAGGACGGCTTCCCTCATTCTCCACAAGGGAAGATGCCCCAGATTGTGCTTCCTGCTTGGGAGGCTGCTTCTTTCCCCCTTGGGGAGATAAGGGGGCGGCTTTCGCCTGTGCCTCCTTCCATCCCCTATACTGGGTATAGTTACCGGGGAAATCGCGTATGTCTCCCTGGCCATTGAAAACGAGCAGGTGATCTACAATCTTGTCCATGAAGTAGCGGTCGTGGCTCACCACGATGACGCATCCGGCAAAGTCGCGCAAGTACTCCTCAAGCACTTGAAGGGTGAGGATGTCGAGGTCGTTGGTTGGCTCGTCGAGGATGAGGAAATTGGGGTTGCGCATCAGCACGGTGCACAGGTAGAGCCTGCGGCACTCACCACCACTGAGCTTATAGACATAGCTATGCTGCTTCTCGGGCGGAAAGAGGAAATGCTGCAAGAATTGCGATGCAGTGAGCTGCTTGCCCCCTGCCATGGGCACTACCTCGGCAATCTCGCGGGCCACATCGATGACCTTCATCTGCGTGTCAAACTGTAGCCCCTCCTGCGAGTAGTAGCCAAAGCGTACGGTCTCGCCTATGTCGAGCTTGCCACTATCGAGCGCTTGCTGCCCCAGCAGCACCTTGAGAAAGGTACTCTTACCCGTACCGTTGTCGCCCACGATACCCAGTTTCTCGTAGCGGGAGAAGATATAGGAAAACTTGTCGAGGATGCAGCGGTCGCCAAAGCGAAGCGACAGCTCGTCGGCCTCAAAGATCTTACTTCCTATATAAGAGGCCTTCATATTAAGCTGCACGCGGTCGTTGGTGATACGCTGCTTGGCCACCTTCTCCAACTCGTAGAAGGTCTCCTCGCGATAGCGTGCCTTATGTCCGCGTGCTTGGGGCATGCGGCGTATCCACTCCAGTTCGGTGCGGTAGAGGTTGTTGGCACGGATGATTTCGGTGTTGCGTGCCTCGATGCGCTCCTCACGCTTCTCCAAGTAGTAGCTGTAGTTGCCCTTGTAGGAGTATACGGTGCGGTCGTCAATCTCGAGAATCTCATTGCACACGTTGTCGAGGAAGTAGCGGTCGTGTGTCACCATGAGCAGTGTAGCGGTGCTGCGTGTGAGGTAGTCCTCAAGCCATTCGATGAGCGGGAGGTCAAGGTGGTTGGTAGGCTCGTCGAGGATGAGCATATCAGGGTTGCCTATCAGCACATTGGCCAGGGCCACACGCTTGAGCTGTCCGCCCGATAGCGTCTCCACCCGTTGGTCATAGTCGGTGATATGGAGCGAGGTGAGTATCTGCTTGGCTCGCTGCTCGTAGTTCCATGCGTCGGCATGCTCCATACGGTCGAGCAGGGCATCCAATCCGGGATTGCCGGGTGTCTCCAGGCACTGCTCATATTCACGGATGAGCTGCAGCGTATCGTTGGTTTCGTGGAAGCAAGCCTCCAACACGGTGAGCCCAGCAGGATATACCGGGCGTTGGCGAAGGTAGCCTACGCGCAGGTCATTCTTATATACAATGGAGCCACTGTCGTGCCCCTCTATGCCAGCCAGCACATCGAGCAGCGTGCTCTTGCCAGCGCCGTTGCGGGCAATGAGGCCTACGCGCTGTCCCTGGGCTACGCCAAAGGAGATGCCCTCGAAGAGGACCAGGTCGCCAAACGACTTTGTCAGGCCATCGACCTGTAGGTAGGGTATCAACATGCAGCAGCCTCCTCTATGCGAGCACGTATCTCTTCTATGATATCCGGAATGTCAGCCACGCCCAACAGTTCGCCCTGCTTGCCAAAAAGCAGCATGGGACGTGCCACGCATGAGTCTCCGTACATAAGGACAGGAGCCTCTACCTTGCCATGAACATAGGTTTTCCACTCCAGTCCTTCGATGGTCTCGGTCAGGAACACACACAGCACCACACCTATTACAGCACCGGCATCGGCACCGAACTGCTTGGTCAGTTCGGGACGTTGCACCAGCTTCTGCAACAGCCGCACATTGTAGTCGAAATCACGGAAACGCTCCTTGAAGAGTTTCATTCCCAGTTCCTCCACAGAAGCGTAGCACGACTCGATAAGCTCCACCTCGGCCACGCGGACGGGAATATACTGGTTGCGGAATGTATCACGGGGATGCAATATCTCCAAAGAAGCAATCAGCGCATTGGGCATTCCCAAATGCTCATCTGCTGTAGCCGTAAACGAACATTCCACGCAAGTCTGTCCGCAGCCTATCGTCCAACGATGGGTGATATACTCCACCAACTGTTCGGTAAACAGATCAGCCACATATATCGTCTCCCAACGGCCTACCTTCTGCAACCTTGCCCCGGACACCTTCAATGCATCGCACATCATCCTATCGCCAAACGATGGCGAAGCATCTCGATAAGCCGAGATACGGAAGTTACCTTCCCACCTCTCAGGATTATAAAAAAGGAAGCAGTCGGGTTCTTCATTAAACTCAAACCAAGTGTCTGGATACAGAAACGCAAACCACGAATCAGGAGCTATAAACTTTTTCATGTATTAATCGTTGTCTATAAAAATTTATTGGCACAAATTTACAAGAAGCGAGCGAGAAAAGCAAAGGTACTCTATTTTTTTCATAGCAAGCGCCAAGTAAATTCTTGACAAAGCCATAATTTTCTAAAAAAAATGCACCAGCCTTATTGTCAATCTAAATAAAATATATACTTTTGCACCGTCAAAATCGACTCCACACCATATTTTCTGTAAAAAATCATTGCACGAACACCCTTTCTTGACAAGAAACGGCTGTGCAATATGTGGAGCAATCTATAAAACACATACTATTTATATATTATGTACAACATCATCCAACTAAGCAACAAAGAATTGGGCGAACTCCAAGAAATCGCCAATGAAATGGGTATCAAGAGCATCAAGTCGCTCGAACGCCAAGACCTTATCTATCGCATCCTCGACGAACAGGCTATAGCCGGTGCACAAAAAAGAGTGGCAGCCGAAGAGGGAAAGAACGAACGCCGCCAGCGCACACGCATCAACAAGAAAGAGGTAGCAAACAAAGTATACTCGGCAGACAAGGACAAAGCCGAAAAGATTAACGACACGCCCAAAATAGTAACGACCCCCATAGAAGAGAACAAAGAAGATGTGCCAACTGCAGGAACTGTACACACTGTAACAGATCCGATGGAGGCAAACACCGACCAGCCGGCAGCTGCAGACACCCCCACCCAACCCAAGAAACGTGGACGAAAGCCTAAAGCCCAGAAAGAGGGTGAAGCTACTACTAAAGGAAAGGAGACAGCAGAAACTGCACCTTCTACAATAGCAACCGAAGAACCCATAGGACAAAAAGAGGCCTCCTTCGAACAACCTGCCAATGTAGCCCCAATCCAACCCAAGAAGCGCGGACGCAAGTCGAAAGCACAAAAAGCAGCTGAGGCTGCTGCCCAAAAGCAGGAAGAGGAGCAGAAAACCACTCAAAGTTTACCGGAATTGGAGTCCAACGGCTCTATAGAGGCTGGAGATAGCGATTTTGTCGCTATTGAGGATCTTCCCTCCGAACCAGCCCAACTCCCCATTGAGCTCATCGGGAAATTTGAGTCCACCAAGCTTGAAGAAAAGCCTTCAGAAGAGTCCAAGCTAGAATTCGGGAAGAAGAGCAAGCACAAGAAGGGCGGTTACGCAGAAGCCTATCTTGAAACCACACAAGGCAAGCAACACGTCGAAGAGAAGGAACAAGAAGTACAACGCAAACCTGAGCCACAGAAGCACTACGACTTTGAGAATATCATCGAGGTCAATGGTGTGCTCGAAATCATGCCCGACAACTACGGTTTCCTTCGTTCTGCCGACTACAATTACCTTGCATCTCCAGACGACATTTACGTATCCCAGAATCAAATCCGTCTGCACGGACTTAAAACAGGTGATGTCATTGAAGGATCTATCCGTCCAGCACGTGAGGGTGAAAAATACTTTCCACTGACAAAGATTACGCGCATCAATGGACTCGACCCCAATGTCGTTCGCGACCGCGTACCTTTCGAACACCTCACACCACTTTTCCCAGAAGAGAAATTCACACTTTGCAAAGGGTATAATGACAACCTCTCTGCTCGTGTGGTAGACCTCTTCTCGCCTATCGGCAAAGGACAACGCGGCCTCATTGTAGCCCAGCCCAAGACCGGTAAGACCATCCTCCTCAAGGACATTGCCAATGCCATCGCTGCCAACCACCCCGAGGTATACATGATCATGCTGCTCATCGACGAGCGCCCCGAGGAGGTAACCGACATGGCCCGCAGCGTCAATGCCGAAGTCATCGCCTCAACCTTTGACGAACCCGCCGAGCGCCACGTCAAGATTGCCGGCATCGTGCTTGAGAAAGCCAAACGCATGGTCGAGTGCGGCCACGACGTAGTCATCTTCCTCGACTCCATTACCCGCTTGGCCCGCGCCTACAACACCGTATCTCCCGCTTCGGGCAAGATCCTCTCGGGAGGTGTCGATGCCAATGCACTGCACAAACCTAAGCGCTTCTTCGGTGCCGCACGCAACATCGAGAACGGAGGTTCGCTCACCATCATCGCCACAGCCCTAACCGAGACTGGATCCAAGATGGACGAGGTCATCTTCGAGGAGTTCAAGGGGACAGGAAACATGGAGTTGCAGCTCGACCGCAACCTCTCGAACAAGCGTATCTTCCCTGCCGTGAACATTGTAGCGTCAAGCACCCGTCGCGACGACCTGCTCCACGACCGCCAGACACTCGACCGCATGTGGATACTGCGCAAGTTCCTCTCCGACATGAACCCCCTTGAGGCCATGGATTTCGTCAAGGGACGTCTTGAGGGAACCAAAAGCAACGAGGAGTTTCTCATGAGTATGAATTCGTAACCCACTTTTGTATCATAATGAAACGGGAAATACGACAAAGCCTATTCTTCATACTCTCATTACCGCTACTTGTATGTGCACAAGAGCAAACAAGCAACGACGAATGGGATAAGGTCTTCTACAACATCGAAACTGGCATCGCAGCTTCTACCGGCAAACATGCTCCATTCTGGTTGATAAGCAACCGGCATGGCCTCTCCTCCTTGGAGAACAACAGCGCCAACCTCAGCGTGGGCCTCTTCCGCAACTTCGACAAGAAGTGCGGATTCACCTGGGCCTATGGTGCCGAGATTGCAGGAGCTTGGAACTATACCTCACCTTTTTACATACAGCAGCTCTATGCCGATGTGAAGTACAGCTGTTGGGAATTGAGCCTTGGCAGCAAGAAGCGATGGTCTGAAGGCAAACACCGCACCTTGAGCGGAGGCGGACTCACCTTCGCCCCCAATGCGCGCCCCATACCCCAAGTACGCTTAGGCATCAACGAATACGCCACAGCGCCTTGGCTCTTCAACGAATGGGTACAAGTAAAGGGACATCTCAGCTATGGGAGACATACTGACGATCGTTTTCAACGCGCACACATGGCCAACGCCCCAACAGGCAGCCGATACGTAGAGGATGTACTGTTTCACGAAAAGAC
>JAFQLT010000033.1 GCA_017396545.1 Bacteroidaceae bacterium
GATGAGCTTGAAAAGGTGGTCGAGTGAGCTGTGCACACCACCGTCAGAGGTGAGGCCCATGAGGTGGAGGTTCTTGCCGTTCTCCTTGGCATAGCTGTAGGCAGCCACAATCTCCTTGTTCTGCAGGATGCTGTTGTCGGCACAGGCACGGTTAATCTTCACGAGGTCCTGGTATACTACGCGGCCGGCACCGATGTTGAGGTGGCCCACCTCGGAGTTACCCATCTGTCCGTCGGGCAAACCCACGTTCTCGCCGCTGGCCTGCAGCTGAGAGTGAGGATAAGTACTCATCAGATAGTCCCAATAGGGAGTGGGAGTGTTGAAGATAACGTCACCCTTACCGTGGTTGCCGAAGCCCCAACCGTCCAAAATCATCAATAATGCTTTCTTTGACATACGATCTGTGTATTAAATGGTTATACTGTTAGTTTCACTCTATTTTTCTATACTGAAACTGGAGTCTCACTATAGAGAAACTGCAGTCTCACTGTGCTGAAACTCGAGTCTCACCATAGTGAAATTGGAGTTTCACCATATAGATACTCGCGAGCCATTGGGCACGGGGTATCTATTCGCACGGCAAATTTACAAAAAAAAGTGGTAAGTGTTGTGATAATTGCATATATTTCACTACTTTTGCGCCACTTTAGTCATCTGAGGCTGACTAAAGTTAGGTATTAGTATTATTCATTAAAATCAAGGACAAACACAATGCGAAAGATTTTCTACTCGCTGATGGTGCTCTTCATGGGCATCACCTCTGCTGCCTTTGCGCAGCAAGACGAAGCTGCTGAGATTACCCCGTGGGACGGCAGCAACTATTCCGTCAAGATAGGATGCGGCGAAGCGCTCACATTTGAGTACACAGCCACTGCCCAAGGAACACTCTACATCTATGCCGATGACCAGAGTGAGGCGGACAATGTGCCCGTAAGCATCAGTGGCGGCTGGTATAACAACGGTGTCATCGATCCTGACGCTCCCTTGCAGGAGGCCGGCAACTACGAGAATGGTGTAGGTGTATACGGCTGGATTAAGGTATGGAATGGCGACAAGGTGCGCTTTACTATCGCCGCAGCCGAGGAGGCCGAAGGACAACTCACGAAGTTTACGCTCAAGAGCCACCTCTTCACCGGTAATGCAGGCAACAGTTTCGATAATCCCATCGCACTGACTCAGAACACCAAGACATCCTTGCCTCCGTTTGCCAACTCCTTGGAGAGTCTGGGTGATGATTATGCCACCTGGTGCAAATTCACTGCTCCGAGCGATGGTGTAGCCAGCATCTACACCGAGGAGTACCTCATCTATTATATCAAGGCCGAGAGCTTTGGATTTACCGAAGAGCTTCCCCAGTATGTGCCTCAGGACGAAGCGACCAACGACCATGAGTTTGCCGTAGAGGGTGGCAAGGAGTATCTTGTATACATCCCCAACAGACGCCCC
This sequence comes from Bacteroidaceae bacterium, assembly GCA_017396545.1. Lineage (GTDB taxonomy): Bacteria > Bacteroidota > Bacteroidia > Bacteroidales > Bacteroidaceae > UBA1189. The sequence goes on from JAFQLT010000033.1 coordinate 1,447, forward strand.
ACAGAGGTTACCTTCAAGATGACTCAAGACCGCTTGGGCCTGAGCGAGAAGTTCCCCGTTATGATCAATGAGTTTCCCGCTACGCTCGGTCTCGTAGATGGCGACAACTACTACAAGTTCAGCCATGAACAGATTGGCAGCACTACCATGATGGAGGTGGCTGTAGCAGTCGGGTGGAACGGCACCATTACCTATATGGACGGTACCAATTGGGGTGCTTTCGAGTCAGAAGAACTCACCACCGATGACGTAACCGGTAAAGCTGCCACTTTCGTAAAGAGCGTAGACCCCCGCTACCTCGACGGCAATGCCGTAGTCATCAACTTCAACGTGACCAATCAGAGTATGACTGCCGATGCACCGGCCCCTGCCACCATCACACTGCGCGAGCCTGCCGAAGGTGAGTCGTTCGAGAAGGCTGTTGCTGCTACTCTCGGCAAGAACTCGTTCAACGGTCCTGCCCGCAACTATTGGTTTGCTTACACTGCTGAGGCTGATGTGGAGATCAGCTTTGCCTCGACTGCTACCATCAAGCATGTCAACAAGTCTGCCGGCGTGGAACTGCTGGTAGCCACCAACGTATATCGCGTAGACGAGGGCGAGACCATCTACGTATGCGCAGCAAGCAATACCGCCGGTGACAACACGCTGACCATCACGAGCAAGGAAATTGTAGCCGGTGACTACTGCGACAAGCCTATAGAGTTCAAGTTAGGAGAAGACATCACCATCGAAGGCCGTGGTATCGACAACTACCATTCGTTCGTTGCCGAGGAAAATGGCTTTGCCGTATTCACCTCTCCGGGCTGGAGCGTTCATTTCCGCGAAGAGTGCGGTGGCCGTCGCCTGAATCCCACGATGACAATTGAGGTTGTGGGCGAAGCACCCAACGATGTGGTGACATACAACTACAAGCTCCCCGTGTTGGAAGGGAACAGCTACATCGTCGAAGTGGAGGCTGTGAGCGAGAAGCTCACCATCTCAACAGGCTTTGAGACTGCCGTTGCCGGTGACGTTTGCGCTACGGCTATCGAGATTGAAGCTTTGAACGACACGATAAAGTTTGCCTATGAGCTTGATGTAACCAAGTGGCATAAGGTGACCGCCGACAAGAGCGGATTCTATACCGTCTATGCCAAGTTGGGACAAGCCGCCAACATGATCACCAAGGTGGGCGACTGCGATGCTGCAGAGACCAATGCACCGTCTGACAACAACCACGCCAATGCTTACATGGGCGGATACAAGGCAGCCAAGGTATATGTGGAAGAGGGCGAAACCCTGTATATCTACACCAAGACAGGCAGCGAGAACGATGCCGAGCAGTTTGGTGAGAATTTCTACCTCGTGGCCACCTTTGCCGAGGCACGCCCCGGCGAGCACACTGCTGTAGCTATCGAGGCTGCGGCAAACACTGAATACCCCGTACTGAACAATAACGCTGAGGGTTACGAACAGTGGTACAGCTACACCATCCCTGCCGGGAAGGAACTGACCATCACGCTGAAAGCTACCATGAAGTTCATCACCAACAGCCTCAGCTTCTATAAGGAAGACAAAACCACGTCAATGTCGGCATACAAGGGCGACTTCACACAGACCAATATCACTAATGAGGCTGGCGAGACCATCGGCAAGAACTATGCCTTTGCAGCTGCCGATGCCGACCGCACCATCTACATCAAGGTATCTATGGTAAATGCCATGTATAACCCTGTGGTATGGAAGATTGAAGGCGACAATGAAGGTGGCGATGACACCAGTGTTTCCATAGAGAAGACCGATACCGAGGCTACCGTAATCTATGACCTCATGGGTCGCCGCGTGACCAATCCTACGAAGGGCATCTACATCATCAATGGCGTAAAGCGCGTGATTAAGTAAAGCGACGTGATTGGATAAGCAATGAAATGCGTAGGGCGTGCCAGTTGTTTTGGCACGCCCTATTCTTTACTCAAACGAGAGGTAAGGTGAAAGGCGCGCAATGTCTGCTTCGGTGAACTCATCCAAAAAGAGCAGCTGGCGGATAGAACGGATGTTTCCTTCACGCTTGCGCAACTCTACGATTGCGCGTGCCTGGTAAAAGGTAAGGTAAGGATGAGCACGCAGGGCCGACAAAGACACCTTATTTATATACAGTTTTTCTACCATGGGGGTGCTTATATGTACCCAGTCGCCTAAGTGTTCGGGCAGGTCGTATGCCTCGTGTACCTGTGCTATGCTGTGAAAGCCACCCAACGAACGGCGGTAGTCGACAATCTTCTTGGCTCTGACCGGCCCTATGCCGGGAATCTTCATCAGTTCGGTAGTGTCTGCCGTATTCAAGTCGACAAACTTTCCCGGTTTGTATTTGGCTCGCATATAGTCTGCGTATGGATGCCTGCGCTTTGCCGTATCAGCCATGGCGGCAGGGTGTATGTCTGTTGTCAGGAGCTCTCTGGCCGGGATGGAGATGTAGGACTTTATCCGCTTGAACACCGTATCGTGCAGTCCATAGATACGGGCCAGGTCGTCAGCCTCACGGAACACGCCGCCCGCCTTGCGGTAGCGCAGGATATTTCTTGTCACATAAGGTGGAAACCCCACAGAGAGCAGTTCCATGGAGTCTGCGGTATTGGGGTCGAAGAGATGGGGATAGATTATTGCCACGTTGTCCTCTTGCGGCATGTCGCTTAACGACTGGAGCAAGGAGTCTGCAGTATGGGCCTCGTAAGGCTTTTCATGGTGCCACATCGGTTTTGTCCATAAGAGGACCAAAGCCACGACAATCAGCGCCGAGAGTAAAAGTATGGCCCGACGATCCTGCCGGGAGAAAGTGAACCAGTCACGCCACATAATGTTTTGGTGTAAAGTTTTTGGCAAATATAGACGATTATTTGTACTTTTGCAACGAAATCATCCCACGAATACAATGAACTACCTGAAGAAATATCCTTTGTCCATTCTTATTATCGGTGTCATCCTGTTCCTTTCATTCTTCAATCCTCCGGAGACTCCGCTTAACAAGGTGACCAACATAGACAAGGTGCTCCACTTTCTCATGTACTTCGGTTTCTGCTCGGTGTTGTGGTTCGAATACTTCAGGAGCCATGAAGAGAGCAATGCCGCACGCCTTATTCCTTGGGGTGTCATTGCGCCCATTCTCTTCAGTGGTCTCATCGAGATAGGGCAGCAATTGCTCACTCCCACTCGCGCTGCCGACTGGTGGGACTTCCTCTTCAACACACTCGGATGCCTTGCAGCTGCACTGTTCAGCCAAACCATTACACGCCGCATATTGAGGCGCTGGAAGCAAGAAGAATAAAATATCTCCGCCCACACTTCGCATAATCGAAAAATTACACTATCTTCGCAGTCATAAATATATATTACTTATGAATAAGAAGATTTTGTTGCTCGGTTCGGGCGAGTTGGGTAAAGAGTTTGTTATCGCAGCCAAGCGATTGGGACAGTATGTAATCGCCTGCGATGCCTACGAGGGCGCTCCTGCCATGCAGGTGGCCGATGAGTGCGAGGTGTTCAGTATGCTCGACGGTGATGCCCTCGATGCTGTGGTAGCCAAACACCGCCCCGACATCATCGTACCCGAGATTGAAGCTATACGTACCGAACGCCTCTACCACTTCGAGGAGGAGGGAATACAGGTTGTTCCCAGTGCCAAGGCAGTAAACTACACCATGAACCGTAAGGCCATACGTGATCTTGCAGCTCAAGAGTTAGGGCTGAAGACTGCCAAATACTTCTACGCCAAGTCATTGGACGAATTGAGAGAGGCTGCGGCGAAAGTGGGATTCCCCTGCGTGGTGAAGCCGCTGATGTCGTCTTCAGGCAAAGGACAGTCGCTCGTGAAGAGTGCCGATGAGTTGGAGCAGGCATGGACATACGGTTGCGAAGGTAGCCGTGGCGATATCAAGGAACTCATCATCGAGGAATTCATCCGCTTCGACAGCGAGATCACCCTGCTCACCGTAACCCAGAAGAACGGTCCAACCCGTTTCTGCGCCCCTATCGGACACGTACAGAAAGGCGGCGACTACCGTGAAAGTTTCCAGCCCGCCCCCATCCGTCCCGACCACTTGGCCGAGGCCCAGCGTATGGCTGCCAAGGTTACTGAGGCACTCACCGGAGCCGGTATCTGGGGAGTGGAGTTCTTCCTCAGCAATGAAAACGGAGTATACTTCTCAGAGCTGTCACCCCGTCCACATGATACAGGCATGGTGACATTGGCAGGAACCCAGTGTCTCAACGAGTTTGAGCTCCATGCCCGTGCAGTCCTAGGTCTTCCTATCCCTGAGATTGAGCAATACCGCATGGGAGCCAGTGCCGTTATCCTCTCGCCCATCGCCTCCAAGGAGCAGCCCCGTTATCGTGGCATGGAGGAAGCCGTAGTGGAGCCCGACACAGACATCCGCATCTTCGGCAAACCCTATACCAAGGTAAATCGCCGCATGGGTGTAGTCGTATGCAATGCACCCAACGGTAGCGATATGGATGCCCTGCGCGACAAGTGTAAGGCTGCTGCTGCCAAGGTGGAGGTGTATTAAGGTGTACAAATAGCACTTTTTCTTAGAGAAAAATCGGAAATCATATACGCTGTTCTCATTGTTTTACTATCTTTGTCATTGTTTTATTTAGAAAATATTTATCGGTATGAACACCCTTGAGAAAATTTATGCAGAGAAACTGCTTAAAATCAAAGCCATCAAGTTGCAACCCTCTAATCCTTTCACATGGGCATCGGGTTGGAAGTCGCCTTTCTATTGCGACAATCGAAAAACACTCTCTTATTGTGGGCTGCGTGACTTTATCAAGATAGAGTTCGCACGTGTTATTCAAGAACGTTTTGGACAGGTTGATGCCATTGCAGGCGTGGCTACAGGAGCCATTGCGATGGGCGCTCTTGTTGCCGATTTGCTCAACCTACCTTTTGTATATGTGCGTTCGGCACCTAAAGATCATGGATTGGAAAACCTCATTGAGGGTGACCTCCGTCCCGGAATGAAGGTGGTTGTGGTGGAAGATCTGATCTCTACCGGTGGCAGTAGCCTCAAGGCTGTGCAGGCCATCCGTAACAACGGCTGCGAAGTCATCGGTATGGTGGCATCATACACCTACGGCTTCGATGTGGCCGAGAAAGCATTCAAGGATGCTGACGTCAAGTTGATTACATTGACTAATTATGAGGCTGTGCTTGAGGTGGCCCGTGAAACCGGCTACATCACTGAAGATGAACTGCCTATGCTCAATGAATGGCGTCGCGACCCCTCACATTGGAACGGATAATAGTATGAACCAGTTTGAAAGTAAGGTGGTGGCTATCCCCTACAGCCAGCAGCGAGTGTATGATATGCTATCGGATCTTTCGCACCTAGAACGTGTGAAAGACCGTATCCCTCAGGATAAGGTTAAGGACTTGAAATTCGATCAGGATACCGTGAGCATCAATGTGCAGCCTGTTGGGGATATTGCTTTCAAGATCATCGAGCGTGAAGCTCCCAAGTGTGTCAAGTTTGAGGCTACTACATCGCCTATCCCTCTTACCATTTGGGTACAGATGCTTCCGACAGCTGATGAGGCCAGCAAAATGAAGCTTACCCTTCGTACCGAACTCAATCCTTTTATCAAAGGGATGGTGCAGAAACCTTTGCAAGAGGGTCTAGAAAAAATGGCCGAGATGTTGGCTTCGATAAATTATTGATTCCTGTGTGGAGTCTTAAGATAGATGGCGGCGTACTGAGTATGCTGCCATCTTGTTTTTCTCGTTTTCTTTGCGAGTGAATGATACTCAGGGAATAGTTGTGCTTATTCTTTGAGCCTTTTGTTGAGCCATGCTGCAGCGAGACAGAATGTGACAGTTGCGCCAGCTGCCCACAGCCACATTTCTGCTGAGCTCGGCATTTGCTCTTCAATGGTGGCATTGCCATAAAGAATCATGTTGGCGGTGGCTATGGAATTGTTGAACACGTGCCCCACAATGCAAGGGAGTAGGCTCCCTGTGCGGTAATAGAGCCAACCGAACATCATACCAAGGAGAAAAGCAAATGGAATCTGGGCAGGATTCATGTGTACGACACCGAAGATGGACGAAGCGATAATAATGGATACCCATGGATCCTTCACTGTTCTATGCAGGGTCCCTTGGATGGCTCCACGGAAAAGTAGCTCTTCTAGTATCGGAGCCAACAAAGCTATGGAGAGTATGCCAAAGGGGTTGTGGCTCATGGCGATGAAGGTGTCTTCCATAGTGTTGGGTATGCCTGCTTGCTCAATGAGCAGGTTGAGCACATACATGGCTGCGAAGGTGAAAACGATTGATGCACCTAAAACCGAAAGACTTACCTCCTTGAATTTATCTTGCGCAATGCGCACGTATTTGAAGTGTATTAGGTGCCAGGTCATTGCTATGGTAGAGGTTACCATAGTTAGCGAAGTCGCTGTGGTCATGTCCATGGGTAGTACGGACAGTGCAAGACTCATTATGGTGCTGAAGCCTAATTGGTAGGCAAAGTAGAGAAGGATGAGCTTGATTATGGTGAAAATGACAGGCCGATGCTTTTGCATGGTTATGAGTTGAATAGCAGGTTTATGAATGTGTCGGTAGGAGTGTTGTCCAGATAGTGGGATGTGTTGATGGGAGATAGGCGTTGCTCTATGGCTGTACGCTCGTAAAGGCATCCGGTCAGCTCGCTCTCGATGGTTGCTATGGGGTTGTTGCCTATGAAGTCACCGACGATACGGCAGTTGGCTATATGTCCTTTCTTTATTTGCAGGTGTACCTCCACCTTGCCGCAGGGGAGGTGGCCTGCGTAGGCAACTGCACTGTCGGGGGAACGACCGAATATCCAGTTGGGCATAGCAAACTTGGTCTGGGCGGCAGCACTGATATCGTTTTGCTGGGCATTGGTAAGCAGGAACTCTTCATCCTGATACTTGCGTGAAAGGGTATGTTCCAGTGATTCTTTAAGTGCGTGGATATCTGTTATATGGGGTAGGTAGTCGCGCAAATTGGCCACACGGCTTCTCACCGAGGCGATACCTTTGGATGCGAGTTTCTCGGTAGATGGGGTGAGTGCACGGGTGAGCCGTTCCATGTCCACATCGTACATCAGTGTGCCGTGTACCATGAGGCGGTCCTTGTAGACTCGCTTGGCATAGCCCGACACCTTGCGACCTTCGACTAAAATGTCATTGCGCCCTGACAACTCTGCTTGTACCCCTAAGGCTTGCAGCGCTTTCATCATGTGGCTGGCGTATTCGGGGTAGTCGCGCTCGATGTCGGTGCTGCGTCCCACGATGGTATAGTTCAGGTTACCTAAATCGTGGAACACTGCCCCGCCTCCGGTGATGCGGCGTGCTAGGGCTATGTTGTGCTGTTGGATGTAGTCGATGTCAACCTCGGCATAGGCATTTTGGTTAAGCCCAATAATAACTGCCGGTCGATTTTGCCACAGGTAGAAGAGTGGCTCATCGAGCGGCAGTTGCTCCAAGGCATACTCATCAAACGCCATGTTGTAGTAGACGTCGGTGCTGTTGTTGCGGATGTAGCGCATAGGAATGCGAATGGATGCTTCACTCAGGATGGTATCATGACTCTATCATCGGAGTAGGCAATGGATTTACAGCTGTTCGCGTATCTTGGCAGCTATCTCGGCAAACTCCTCGGGAGTGAATGAGAGTTTGGGGTTACTGAACAGCATGTCGCTCTCTCGCTGTAAGGGGATGAGATGGATATGCGTGTGGGGGACCTCCATGCCCAGTACAGCCATACCGATGCGCTGGCAGGGGAACGCTGCCTTCTGTGCCTTGGCGATACGTTTCGCGAAGAGGTGCAGCCCAGCCAGTTCGTCATCGTCGAGGTCGAAGATATAGTCTACCTCACGCTTGGGGATGACGAGGGTGTGCCCCTTTACCATAGGGTTGATGTCAAGAAAGGCAAAGTACTTGTCGTCTTCTGCCACCTTGTAGCAGGGAATCTCTCCTGCTACGATTCTGCTGAATATGCTTGCCATAATCAATTCTGTTATTATAGTAGGAGGAGAGAGGTGTTATGCAATGCTGATACTGAGCACCTCGAGGCTGATCATGCCACCGGGAGTCTTGATGTCGGCTACTTCGCCGGGCTTCTTGCCGAGCAATCCCTGTGCAATGGGGGTATTCACCGAGATTTTGCCGGCCTTGAGGTTTGCCTCGCTCTCGGGAACGATGGCATAGCACATCTTCATGCCGGTCTTCACGTTTTTCAGTTCCACCTTGGTGAGCACCTGTACGGTATCGGTCTTCAACTTGCTGGTATCAATGATGCGTGCCTCGCTGATAGTGAGCTTCAGCTGGTTGATCTTCATTTCTAACATGCCTTGCGCTTCCTTGGCGGCATCGTATTCGGCATTTTCAGACAGATCGCCCTTATCGCGTGCTTCAGCGATTTGGCGCGAAATTTCCGGGCGCTCTACGCTCTCCAATCTTTTGAGTTCGGCCACTAATTGATCGTAGCCTTCTTGTGACATATAAGCCATAATTCTTTTATATTTAGTTGTTTTACTTATTATTTCTTTCTCTAATGCTATAGGATACCCCTTTCGTCTGAGCTAAACAAAAAAGAATCCCGACACTGCTCATGTCGGAACCCTTTGAGGTCATCTATGTGGCTGCAAAGATAGCTAACTTTTTTGAATAAACGCGATAAAAATAGAAAAAGTTTATTATTTAACTCTAAACCTTACATATACCCCTCGCCGTGCTTGAGCATCACATTGGTGCGGAATTTCTTGAAATCATCATCCTCATCTTTCTTGCAGATGACCAACACATCCTCGGTGTCATTGACCAAATACCCTTCAAGGTCCTGCAGGATGATAAGCTTCCCGTTGGCTGCCGACACCAGGTTGTTACGGCTGTTGTAGAACTCTGCCGTACCACTCTGCACCACATTGCCCTGTGCATCCTTGCACGAGTAGCGGTACACATCGTCCCAACGCCCCATGTCGGCCCAACCAAAAGAGCCTATCTGCATATATACGTTCGAGGCACGTTCGATGACTGCATAGTCGACTGATATGTTGGGGAACGACTCATAACATTCATATAGCGCTGCGCGTCGTTTGTCGCGGTCGGGCTCCTTTTTGAATATAGTGTCAAGCCGGGCGCTCATCTCGGGGAGCAACTGCATCATCGTTGAGATAATCGTGTTGACATTCCATACGAAGAGACCTGTGTTCCAGAAAAATTCTCCACTCTCTACAAAGATACGGGCAAAATCATATTCGGGCTTCTCGGTGAAGGTCTTGATCTTGCTGAATCCATCCACCGCTTCACTGCCCACTTGGATATATCCATAGCGCGTCTCCGGATGGGTAGGGCGGATGCCTACCGTCACTAAGCAGTCTTGCTTGGATACATGTTTTAGCGCAGCGAGCATGTCTGAGGCAAAGAGCTTTTCATCCAATATCAGCTGATCCGAGGGTGCCATCACAATATTCGCATTGGGATTCAGCGTACGGATGTGATAGGCAGCAAAGGCCATGCTCGGTGCCGTGCCCCGGTGCGTCGGTTCGTGCAGTATTTGCGCTATGGGCAGCTCGGGCAGTTGCTCCTGCACGAGTCCCGAATAGTCCGAATGCGTGGAGATAATGATGTTCTCCTTCGGTATGATGCGGGCAAAGCGCTCGTAGGTTTGCTGCAGGAGTGACTTCCCCATGCCGAAAAAGTCGACAAACTGTTTGGGATGTTTCATTCTGCTCTGTGGCCAGAAGCGGCTTCCGATGCCACCGGCCATAATGACGCAATAGTTGTTCTGTATCGTATCCATGTTTGGGCTTTTTGTGAAATGCTCGTGGGTTTATACTAAGTGCAAATGTAGCTTTTTTATTCGATAGTTGTTATAAGGTGTTTGCTTTTTTGCCTTTTTTAATAGTATTTACTACTCTTTTGTTTAGTTTCTCAATAAAAATCTATATCTTTGCTTGTTACTTTACGTGAACGTATGGGAGATAAAGTTAAGGAAGCTGTTCGTGGAACCTTTGAGCAGTATCTGCAAAGCAAAGGACTGCGCAAGACGCAAGAGCGTTTTGCCATTCTTGATACCATCTATTCCATAGAAGGGCATTTCACCATGGAGGAACTGCTCGACATTATGAATCAGAGCAAGTTTCATGTGAGCCGTGCCACATTGTACAATACTATGGAGTTGCTTACCGATGCTCATTTGGTAATCCGTCACAAGTTTGACAATAGTTCGCAGTATGAGAAGTCGTTTAATATGACTACTCACTTTCACCGTATCTGTATGTCGTGTGGGAGTGTTACAGAAGTGCGCGATGAGAAGTTGCGTCAGGTGATTGAAAATGCGCATAGCAAGGGCTTTTCTATTACGCATACTTCATTGTATATGTATGGTACCTGTTCTAAGTGCATGGCTGTCAAGCGTCGCAAGGAGAATAAGGAGAAGAGGCAGAAAGAACAAAACAACAACAAATAATATAATCATGAAAGTAGATGTATTGTTAGGTCTCCAATGGGGCGATGAGGGAAAAGGAAAAGTTGTAGACGTACTGACTCCGCGTTATGACGTGGTGGCACGCTTTCAGGGCGGTCCGAATGCAGGTCATACACTCGAGTTTGAGGGTCAGAAGTATGTGCTCCGTTCCATCCCCTCGGGTATCTTCCAGGGCGACAAGGTAAATATTATAGGCAATGGCGTGGTGCTCGACCCCGCATTGTTCAAGGCTGAGGCCGAGGCCCTTGAGGCTTCGGGGCATCCGCTCAAGGAGCGTCTCCATATCTCCAAGAAGGCGCACCTTATCATGCCTACCCACCGTGTGCTCGATGCTGCTTATGAGGCTGCCAAGGGCGATGCCAAAGTGGGTACCACAGGTAAGGGCATCGGCCCCACCTACACTGACAAGATTAGCCGCAATGGTATTCGCGTAGGCGATATCCTTGGCGACTTTGACACTATCTATGCCAAGGCAAAGGCACGCCATGAGGAGATTCTCAAGAACATGAACTTCGAATACGACATCACCGAGATTGAGAAGGAGTGGATGGCTGGTATCGAATACCTCCGTCAGTTCCCCTTGGTAGATAGCGAGCACGAAATCAACGCCCTGCTCAAGGCCGATAAGAGCGTCCTCTGCGAGGGTGCTCAGGGTACGATGCTTGATATCGACTTCGGTTCATACCCCTTCGTGACCTCTTCGAATACCGTTTGTGCCGGTGCTTGTTCAGGTCTCGGCGTAGCCCCCAACAAGATTGGCAACGTGTATGGTATCATGAAGGCCTACTGCACTCGTGTAGGTAGCGGTCCCTTCCCCACAGAACTCTTTGATGAGACGGGCGACAAGCTCTGCACCCTCGGTCATGAGTTTGGTTCGGTTACAGGCCGTAAGCGTCGTTGCGGATGGATCGACCTCGTAGCATTGAAGTATTCAATCATGATTAACGGTGTTACCCACCTCATCATGATGAAGAGCGACGTGCTCGACACCTTCGAGACCATTAAAGCCTGTGTGGCTTACCGCATCAACGGTGTAGAGACCGAGAACTTCCCCTACTCAATCGAAGGCGAGGTAGAGCCCATCTATGCCGAACTTCCCGGCTGGCAGTGCGACATGACCAAGATGACCTCTGAGGACGAGTTCCCCGAGGAGTTCAACAACTACATCTCATTCCTCGAAGAGGAGCTTGAGGTACCCATCAAGATTGTGTCTGTAGGTCCCGACCGCGACCAGACGATTGAGAGATATACGGAATAATTATGGAGATAAAGTAGTTAAGAGGAGATAGGTGGAGATAAATGCCAATTGTTATACGCGTGTATGTTAAGTATTGGCTTTTATCTCCCTAAAACGAAGCAAAGCGAAGTTTTTACTCCTTAACTCCAAAGAAATAGGAACTATGAACCTTATCTGGATAATCTTTATTGGAATCTCCCTGCTCAGCTACATTGTGCAGGCCAACTTGAACCGCAAGTTCAAGAAATATTCTGAAGAGCCGCTCGGCAATGGAATGACGGGGCGTGACGTAGCTGAGAGAATGTTGCGCACCTATGGTATCAACGATGTGCAGGTGACGTGTGTAGAAGGTCATCTGACCGACCATTACGACCCCACCAAGCGTACTGTCAATCTTAGTCCCGAGGTGTACTCGTCGAGTAGTGTCGCTGCAGCTGCTGTGGCGGCTCACGAGTGTGGTCATGCCGTGCAGCATGCCACCGCTTATGCCCCTTTGAAGATGCGCTCGGCTTTGGTGCCCGTGGTATCGTTTGCTTCCAAGTGGGTATCGTGGATAATATTGGCTGGTATTTTGTTCATTGAGAGCTTTCCTGGCCTGTTGCTGCTGGGTATCGCACTCTTTGCCATGAGTACTCTGTTTAGCTTCATCACCTTGCCGGTGGAAATCAATGCCAGTCAGCGTGCCCTTGCCTGGCTCGACCGTGCAGGCATCACCACCCATTATACCCATCGCGATGCGGAGAGTGCGCTGCGCTCAGCCGCATACACCTATGTGGTAGCCGCTCTTAGCTCATTGGCTACATTGGTGTATTATGTAATGATATATATGGGGCGCAGAGACTAAAAAGGGTGATGTTTCAGAGATAATGGGTCGCGTCCGCTTGTCGGGCGCGACTTTTTTTGTACTTTTGCAGAGGAATTTATAATAGAAGATAATAATGGCAACAAAACCCGGTATACCAAAGGGAACGCGCGACTTCTCTCCTGCCGAAATGGCGAAGCGCAACTATATATTCGATACTATCCGCGAGGTGTTCTACACCTTTGGCTTCCAACCCATTGAGACCCCTGCTATGGA
>JAFQLT010000034.1 GCA_017396545.1 Bacteroidaceae bacterium
ATGTTATACTTTTCAGTTTATTTGAGGCTCTTTTTACCATCTTTACACTCTTTGTTCTTGCAAATAGACCACTATTTGCTGCGACCAAACAGTGCAAATCTGCTCAAAAACACCTCTCAGCTAAACTCGAAATAAAATCCAAACAGATTCTTAAGCCGCGTTCGATAGTTCATCACTCCAGAATGTCGGATAAAGCAAAAAAACTTCGGCACGGTGGGTACCGTGCCGAAGTTTACACTTAGTCGTCTGAGCAGCAGGAAATTGAAGTCGAAAATCGTGCGCAAATCCGTGCGCAAATCCGTGCGCAAGACTGTGGCCGAGGACCATGCCGAGAACCGTCAACCTGTATGCTCTTGAGCGATGCAGGTATGGCTTTTGTCCCCCCGCTCCAACGCCATCAGTCGCAGTCGTAGCTGTAGTCGGCCGTGCCGTCTACCTTGTCGGGCCATCCGGGATTCTGGTGGAGGATGCCTGTAGAGGTGCTCCCCACGAGGAGAAACTCCGATACGGGGATAGGCTCCAGGTAGTGCGGCTTGGGGAAGGTGTAGCCATCGTAGGCTACCGAGGTAGAGCTTACCTGTAGCGGACGGAGATACTTTGACACGTTAGACTGGCTGACAACGCTCTCCTCGATCTGCTTCTTATCGTACATCTTATACATCTCGTCCCAGAGGTTGAAGCCCTCGGGCTGGTACTGCACCATGTTGTCGAGGCTGCGCCAACGCTTCAGGTCATCGAGGCGCAAGCCCTCGGCTATGAGTTCGCAGCGGCGCTCGCGGCGTATGCTGTAGAGCATAGGCGACACGGTCTGCCCATGGGAATAGACTCCGAGGTCGTTCTCCCGACCAACGTCGGTAGCGAGAATGGTCTTTTCTATATCGTCGTCCACCCCTGCCCTGCGTCGCAGGGCTTTCCAGTACTGCATGGCTGTAGCATCCAGTTCGCCATAGCGCTCGCAGTAGGCCTCCATATAGTTGAGGTAGCACTCTGCCGTGCGGAGTATAGGCACTGCAGTGGTACAGTCGTATTGCACCTGCTGTGCCTCTTCGGGGCTGAGCCACTTGCATAGCTCGTAGCCTGTGGTAGCCTTCTCACGACCGCTGTTGTACAGGTAGGGGCGGTAATAGTAAAGGGTATCGTTGACATACTCGCCCTCTACAAGTTCCGTATTGATAAGTCTGCCGGCAGGCCGCACGCTTCCCGTGAGGCGGGAGTCGCGCCCCATGAACTCGTAGTAGCTGATGCTGTCGCCCCGGTAACCCGACTGTTCGGCATAGATGGGCAGGCCGTTGGCCATGAGGAAGGTGTTGACAGCGGCACGGGTCAGGTTGCACCCTCCCCCACTGCGCAGGAAGGCCGAACAGCTATGGGCAAGGACTCCCTTCTGATAGTAGCGTGCAAGGATCACCTCATCTACCTGGGCCAGTGTGTCTGTGGAGCAGAACAGGGCCTGATAGTCGTCGCACAGCAGCGGACGGGCCTCGGCCACCACCTTGGCGGCTGCAATGGCCTGGTCAAGGAAGTAGTTCACCTCGGCCTCGGCACTGCCCGCCTTGAACGTGAAGCCGGGCCATACGGCGGCTCCCGGCCACTTGCTGTTGCCCGGTACAAAGCAGGTGCCGGCATGGTAGCGTTCCCAAGTGGCTTCGTAGAGTGCCACGCGCGACTTGAGGGCATAGGCCGCATCGCGGCAAATGCGCCCCGTCTCCGGCTCCTCGGTGAGGAGGAGCGATGCCGCGCGGTCGAGATCGGCAAGGATGAAGCGCGCCACCTCGTTGCGTGGGGTGCGACGGCTCTTCTCCGAGAGCACAGCCTGGTCATCGGGCAACACCTCGGTCAGCACCGGCACATCACCATAGGTACGGAGCAGACGGTAATAGTCGTAGGCGCGGAGGAAATAGGCTTCGCCCAAGTAATGGTTGATGTGGGCATCACCCTCACTGAAGGTACCCTCCTTGATCTTCCCCTCCACCTTGTTGATGAAGAAGTTGAGCGAGCGGATGCTGGAAAAGTTCCACCCCGACTGTGCCACCTGCACGGTCTTCTTGTCGCCTTTGTAGAAAAGGTTCTGGGCATAGCTTGCACATTGGTTGTCACTGACAATGTCCTCGGTATAGAGTCCACCCCAAAGGGCATTGTTCGTAGGCAGTATGTCGTAAAGGTCGTTCACAAAATACTTCAGTTCCTCTGCATTCTGGAAGAAGCTGTGCTCGTTGCCGAAATCGATGGGCTCTCTCTCGAGGAAGTCGCTGCACGAATGCATGGCAAGTGCGAGTGCGGGCAGTATGATATACTTGTATTTCATGCTTTTATCTGTTTTAGAAGGTTACATCAAGTCCGATGGAGTAGGTGCGGTATTGCGGATAGGTCTTTCCCGGTCCCCAATTCTCGAAGTTGCCCACCGCCTCGGGATCGTAAATGCGCAGACGGGTCCATGTGAAGAGGTTCTCGACGGACACATACAGCCGGCCCCGTTCGATCCACTTCAAGCGGTTGCGCTCGGCAGGAAGGTTGACACCAATCTGCAGATTCTTGAAACGGAGATAGCTGGCATCCTGCAGGTAATGGTCAGAGACCTGGATATTGTTCTGGTCTATGCGCAGGCGTGCGTAGTAGGGATTCTCGTAGTTGGCACCCAACTTGGAGCCAGCATAGCGGAAGTAGTCGAGATGCTCGGCATAGAGCGAACGCTGCCATTCGGCGGCAATGCCGAAGAAGGTGGCACTGTTCGTAAAGAAGAAATCGCGCTTGCCGATGCCCTGGAAGAAAGCACGCACATCGAGCCATCGCCACTGGGCATCAATGGTGAAGCTGTAGGCATAGCGTGGTGTGGAGTTGCCGATAACCTTCAGGTCGCCATGGTCACCGAGGGTCTCGCTGCCACGGTCCACACTGCCGTCATCATCTATATCTCTGTACATCATGTCTCCACCACCCCACTTGGTACCGATGGAGCTTTGCGAATGTTCGGCCAGATAGGCATACATCTCGGCATCGCTCTTGGCTATGCCTACCGTCTCGAATCCCCATATCTCTCCGAACTCCTTACCTTTGTACCAGCCGCCTATCTTGCTGTCCGGTGACTCGTATTCGGTCACGACGGTGCGGTAGTCACTCAACATGCCGCTGACGCTATAGGAGAAGTCCTTGCCTATACGGTCGCGCCATCCTAACTCCAGTTCCCAGCCACGGGTGCGCAACGAAGCATTGTTGGTCTTGGGTGCCGATGCCCCGTAAACGGCGGAGAGGGCATTGGCTGGGCCTACCATGCCTTTCGTCGTTCGCTGATAGAGGTCAAAGCTACCGGTGAAGCGGTTGTTGAAGAATCCCCAATCAATACCGGCACCCAGATTCTCGATGCGTTCCCAAGTGAGCGAGGTAGAGAAGGGGGCGTACATGGGCAGCACAGTGGCCTGACTGCCATTGGTGACCAAGCTGCCCAGCAGCGTATTCATCTGCTGGTAGTAGGGATAGAAGGAGGTGGTGTTCTGGTTGCCCAGAGTGGCAACAGAAGCACGGAGCTTGAGATAATCGAATCCATAGGTACGAAGCGGTTTCCAGAAACGCTCCTCAGCGATGTTCCAACCTACAGAGACGGCAGGAAAGACTCCCCAGCGCTGGTCGGTAGGAAAACGTGAGGCTCCATCGGCACGGAGGTTCACCTCAATGAGATAGCGCAACATGTAGTTGTAGTTGACACGGCCGAAGAAGCCGAGCGATGCCCACTCACCTTCCCTCCATGACTGCAACGTGTTTGTTTCTGCATCGGCGCCAAGATCGGCATCCGTTGTTGCCGAGCGGTCGGTACGATAATGGTAGTACTCACTCTGCTCACCCAACAGGAACGTGAAGTTGTGCTTCTCGCCCAAGCTGAGATCATAGTTGGCGTAGAGGTTGGTAGACCAATAGTTGACCTTGTTCGTGGCATGTTCACGATAGGTTTCACCGGCAGCAGGATTGATGGCAAAGGTTCCGTCAGCATTGATGGAATGTTTGGAAGAGACCCCTTCCAGCACCTGCAAATAGACGGGTGTGCCATCGGGAAGACGATGCGAGATAGGATTGAAGTCCTTGCGATAGGGATTGGCCTCGTAGCGGTTGCTTACCTCTGCCGTAACCTTCAACCCCTTCACGGGAGTGAGCTGGAGTGTCGCCTGGTTGTAGAGTTGGCGCTTGTTGTTAGCTTCACGCCCGCCATGAAGAATGGCCTCCATCATAGAGTCGGTAGTATAGTCACCATTGGGCAACAGCAATGTGGCATTGGGAGCTCTACGTCCCAAGTTGTGATAGAAGAGCGCATTGAGTGCCGATGGCTTCTCATTGTCCTGATGCACGTAGCGGGTATTCCAGTTCAGCTTCATCCAAGGCGTAATCTTGAAACCGACTTTACCGTTGGCCGCCAAGCGGTCGAGCCGCTCGTTGGCATAGTTGAACAGTCCCGTCTGTCCCATATAATTGGCCGAGAAGTAGTAGTCAACAGCCTTGCGGGCACCACTGACGCTGAGGTTATGCTCCTGCGAAGTGGTCAGATCCTTGACATAATGATCATACCAATCGGTGTTTCCGAAGCTGGCCTGGTTCTTCATCCATTCATTTTGGTTCTCGTAGGCCATGGTGCCGTATTCAAGCTTGCCGTCCATATAGTCCTTGATGCGTCCCAGCTGCACGCTACCGAACGGAGGGTTACCTCCCGAGTTCGCATAAGCCTCGTTCATCATCAGGGCATAGGTATAGGCATCCACCATATCGGGCACACTCACCGGCTGCTGCATACGCGTATTGTTCCTGTAGTTGACAGAGAACCCCTGACGCCCCGACTTGGTAGTCACCAACACAACGCCGAAAGGAGCACGAGAGCCGTAGATAGCAGCTGAAGCTCCATCCTTCAGTACCGACACACTCTCGATATCATTAGGGTTGAGCGTAGAGAGGTCTCCCTCCATACCGTCAATCAGAATCAACGGTGCCGAATTACTACCCTCACCGATAGAGCCTACACCACGGATATTGATGGCCATTGCTTCACCCAAGGCACCACCGTTGTCGTTGGTAATGTTGAAACCGGCGACAACGCCTTGAAGCCCCTGCACGGCATTGGATATGGGACGACTCTCCAGCGCCTCGCTTCCTATGGTCTTGACAGCACCGGTAGCATTGATTTTCTTCTGCGTGGCAAAACCTACAATGATGGTCTCATCAAGTACACTGGAAGCTGGCTTCAGATGGATGGTCATTGCCAGCATCTCTTTCTCTACGACAAAGCTGTAGTCTTGATAGCCTACAAAGCTGACATCCACGGTCATGCCCTTGCGGGGGACTTCCAATGTGAACTTACCATCCATGTCGGTTGCTGTACCAACAGGAACACCGGAGCCGGTATCGCGAAGCACGATATTGGCAAAGGGTACAGGCTCGCCCTGCTCATCGAGGACATGGCCTCCGATCTTTATCTGGGCAAGAATAGGCAATGTGCAGAAGCACAAGGCCAATAGAATATACGAACGCTTCATGGTATTAGTGTTTTTTAGGGTTAGTCGGTATCGCGCTCACCCTTCTGCACGAAGTAAAGACGAGAGAAGGCGGCACTGTCATTGGTATAGATGTCTTGTACGGCTGTCACCGCACGCTTGTAGTTCCTGTTACGCGACACGCGGAAATCGACATAGCCATCACCTCCACCTGCTGTCGAGTTGGTGCCGGTGGTGCGCAGGTTATAATTATAGAACCACTGTACCTTACCTCCTGTCGAGGGGACAGGGGCCTTCCATTGGGCATTACTGCGCAGAGCGATAGTGAACGTATCTGCTTGGGGAGGGAGTATCACTGGCTCGTATTCCGTGAACCTCCCCGTCGTACCCGTATACCAAATCGTGTCATACTCAAGCTGCAGGTTGCCATTGGAGTCCAACAAAGGTTTTCCCTCGGCATTCTTGATGGTATCTTGCTCGGTACGGAAATAGCGGAAGGTGGTATCAACCGTGCGGGCTATGACCAACGGATAACTGTCGCCATGGATAGAGACTACCTCAGGGAGCAATTCCAGTTGGGAACGAACGGAGTAATCACCGTAGGTGTTCAGCGAATCTTTTTCGCATGCCGTGCATAGCAACAGACAAGTTGCACACAGCATGATAGGCAGTGCTTTCTTCATAAAATTACGATTTAAGGATTGCTTACTTCTTTATAAATGACTGATGGGCAGTACGGCCATCGTGGAAGAGTATTCTGGCTATATAGATACCCTTAGGCAAGGAAGCCGCTTCAAGACGAGTACCCGGTTCAGTAGCCACAAGCTGGCCATTTGCAGCGTATAGTGCCACTTGGGAAACCTCCTCGTCACTCTCCACATATAGCCAATCCTGCACCTGACGCACAGCCAAATGGCCGGCACGAACCGTAGATATGACTGTAGGATGCTGTATCACAACCGAGGTGACAAGGGTATCGACATTGGCATTGAGCCCGTAGCTGCACGCCCTTACGATACTATAGGGGTGCTCGGTAGGAATGTCATTACCCATATCCCAGTAGAAGATACCCTTCAAACCGTTGTCGACAACAAACTTGGCACGGCGATACACCTGTTCGGGACTCTGGTAGTAATAGTGGTAACCGTTGTAGGCCCCGCTGCGGTAACCCATGTCGGACGATGGAGTGTAACCGTCTACCGAGATGATGTTACGCCATCCGGTGATGCCTCCACCCAATTTCTGGTCGGCATCATCATATGGACCCGATGTTGTGGTTGCATACGAAAGGTATATCTTGTCTTTACTGAAGCCATAATTGACAAAACTTTGGTAACTGCTTTCAAAATTACCGAGAGAGAACCAAGTCTTCTGCGGGCCATACTGCTGGAAGGTGAAACCATCGATCTTGTCCATCTGGTTGTGCGGGAAACGGTATGCTCCATAGGCATGGCATGACACCATCAACGACTTTTCGGCAGGAAGTGCCTTGCGTATCTCCTCGGTAAGGAGGCCAAGGTTAGTCTGTGTGCCGTCCATCCACTCAAGATCCAGTTCCACGCCATCGTATCCCTCGGCCAGTCGGGCAAGGTCGGCCGCAAAAGTCTTGCGCTTGGCAGCATCAGCAATGGTATTTTGCCATCCCGTATGCCCAATTACCGATATGCGTACCTGATAGCCCCGGTAGCCATCGTAAGCACTCAACATAATGCGTTTCCACTCGTCCTGCGAATAGAAGTCCCAACCCAAATGCTGAGGATTGTCGTAGGTATAGTATCCCGAACCGGCGAGCAGGATGCTGGCGGTCTCAGTGCGTCCAATGCCAGGGAAGGGCACACGCTGCATGTGGCTACGGATGCCGTCAATGGCAAATTTGGTATTCCATACCACCGTCTCGTCAAGTTTACCATACAGTCCCTCACCAATGACAGCAACAGCATCCTCCATCCCCGTAGGCGTATAGTCGGTACTGCCCGATGACACCGAAGCATTGGCCCATTTGGCAACACCGTCGTATGAGAACATCAGTGTCGTACGGGGCATCCCTCCTGCATTGACAGTGACTCCGAAGTGTATCCAGCGTCCCACGTCCATACATTTGATATTGACGTAACGATTACCATTGACAGAGACCACAACCTGCTTGGTAGAGTCGGCTCCCAAACTGATGGAAAAGCCGCGCCCGTCACTGCCGGTTTTCTTGAACAGATAGGCACCCTCAACCCATTTATCGAGATAGACCCAGGTCTCGAATGTATACCCTGTACTGGCCTTTCCGTTCGCATCAATGGCCGGATTGAAGAGGTCGCTGCCGCATACCATGCCCTTTCCGCCTTGCAGGCTCAGCACCCCTTTGCGTCCTTCGAAGTCCTCGAGGTACTCACCCTCCACAGCAGTAGCATAACTGTTGGGCGACACATATTCCAGATGTCCATCAGCATAACTCTGTATACCGAGGATAATGAGGTCGTTGGCCAAAAGATATTGGTCGCGACCAATGGCACGGTCAAAGAAACGGTTGTTGTTCGTATAGGCTCCACACATCAGGTAAGGAAGGCCAGCATTGTCTGCAACCAATCGTCGCTCGGCACCCTCAGTCCATGCTGCATGATGATTATGGGACGAAGGCTTGAACAGGGGCTTATAGTCGACAAGCGCATCAGGACAGAGATTCTGGTCGCACTTATAGTAGAGTACGAGATGATCGAGCTGGGGCACCCATTTGTTCAAAGTATTGTGGATAAAGTAGCCATACTCGTCGGTAATGCAGGTGCTCCATACACGGATTTCGTCGAGTCGCCCAGCAAAGAGATTACCTCCAAGCCGGAAGGTACCCATAGTCTCGGGCAAGCGGTAATCGCCTTCGGACTTATGAGCCATGGTGCCGTCTACAAGCAGCTGCATCTCGCCTTGGTTGACCAACAGGGTCAGCTGCACCCAACGGTTGGGTTGCAATGCTGCATGGCTGACATCCACCGTGCTCGCGCCCAAGCGTAACCTCAAGGTCTGCGATGTACCGGCAGTCACATCGAGTGCAGCCTCGTCGCCCATAATGTGTGCACCTTCTTTCCATGCCTCGACATTCATCCACCATTGCAGTGTATAGCTGTCAGCTCCGCACATTTCATGCAGCGTGCCTCCATCCAGGCTTGTGCCCTCGGTGAGGTAAAGGCAGTAGTTGTCTACCTGCGATTTTCCTATAGTAACAAAGAGGAGCAGTAGGCTACAAAAGGTCAGTGTTCTTTTCATGGTATTCAAATTATAGGTCATGTGCATATAATAAAGGTGTAAGGAGAAATCACTCCTCACACCTTTTTAGACTGACTGCTACTTGACAATCTTCGATACAGTGTTGCCACACTTCATGATGAAGACACCCTTACCCAAGTTTCCGGCGTCGACCTTCATACCCGAAATGTCGAAGCACTCAACTTCATCGTTACCCATCTCTACGGCACCGATAGCAGTATCTACCTTATTCGGGTCAACGGTATACTTTACGAAAGTCTTCTTGCGGGTACCTGAGATGGGCTCGGGGTTCTCGGCCAACTTGGTAAACGAAACCTCCTTAATGAATACCGTAGCACCAGCCAAGTTGCCTTGGTTCATCTCCATCTTCAAACGCAGGGGCGCACCAGAGCCTTCACCTTCCTTAGAAGAGGGGCAATAGGTATCCCACTCATATACCATCCATTTGGTGGGGTCGTACACGTAGTTCCCCTCCTCGTCCTCTACAGGTTCACCATCCTCGTAGGTCTCGGCAAAAGTACCGGAGGTCACGGCCACACCCTCAGCAGTGTTGCTACCGGCAGGCATGACATTGCCTTGGTTGGTCACCATATAAGCAGAGTTAATGATATTGGCCGATTCGTCCAATGTATTGGCAAACACATTCAGCACCACACGCACACGGATATTGGGAGCCTCCTCCGTACCGTCGGTCGGTGTATTCTGCGGATCCATGAACCAATTGAAGTTAAACCAATTCAACCCACCTTTGCACTGTGCGAAATTCAGTTCATTCAAGGTGTTATACTTTGAGTTCACTCCATTAACGCAAAGCACCTTGCCCACTTCGCCTCCAAGGTCCACGATGCTGGTACCGGCCTGCAGATCTTGAGCATAGGGCTGAGCTGGATTGGCAAACTGTCCACCAGCAACAATAAACAAACCATTGTCATAAAATTCCTGAATCGTAGCATCGCAGGGAGCCGCAATGTTGGCACTCGTAAAGAATGTTGCAATTTTGTATTCACCTACGGGTTGGTCGGCATATTTGTATTTAGCCGGGGTCAAATCAACATCTTCCTGTGCAATTGCACTGCCCACAAACAGAAGGGCAACCATACTGAGTAATTGTTTTTTCATACGCTTTTAGATTTTTAAGTGAATAAAAAGGTTTACTAATGAAACAAAAAGTTTGTACAAAGGTTCAAATATTCCAAATGAAAACAAGGAATTTTCCCCGATTAGTATTTAATACATCCTTTTAACGCCCCAGCCTGAGTTCCTCCTGCGGCAGTAAACCGGAATGGAATGGAGCGGAACAGCACCGAAAAAAAGGGCGAACCCTTGACATTCCCGAATGAAAGCCGTATCTTCGCAAGGCAAAAGACCCATAACCCCAATAGCCTATGAAAGTCGAGACCTTCGTATGTAACATGCTGCGCGAAAACTGCTACGTCGCCTACGACGAATCCTCGCGCGAGGCGGCCATCATCGATCCCGGACTCTACTGGGACGAGGAGGCGCAAACACTCGACGCGTTCGTGCGCGACCATGCGCTCACCGTCAAGTATATGCTGTGCACACACCTGCACTTCGATCATATCTTCGGTACCACCCATGTGGAGGACACCTATGGGGTGGGCATCAGCGCGAGTGACGCCGACAGCCCATGGATAGCCGGCTTCGTGCAGGCCTCATCGCGCTTCGGCATACGCCCGCGTGCCCTGCCACGCCCCGTGGCGCACCCCCTGCACGACGGGCTCACCCTCATGCTCGGCAACGAGGAGCTGCACTGCATAGCCACCCCGGGGCACTCGGCCGGAGGCATGTGCTACTACGCACCGGAGAGTGCCGTGCTCTTCTCGGGCGACACCCTGTTCCTTGGGTCGGTGGGGCGAACCGACCTCGGCAGCGACGGCAACCATGCACAGCTCGTGCACTCCATACGCACGCGACTGCTCGTCCTGCCGCCACACACCACCGTATACCCCGGCCATGGCGACCCCACAAGCATCGGTGACGAGAGCCGCCATAACCCTTACCTGTAGCCCCTACACGGTAACGGGACGAGGAAGAGGTGAAAGAGAGTAAAAGAGGAATGAAAAGGGGATGGGCAAGACCTCAGCCCAGCATCTGGCCGATACCTATCGCCGAGAGCAGCACCACGGCGTAGCGCGCCGTGCGCCCCACGATCATCGCCAGATTGGCCACCACGGGATTGGCACGCATGATGCCCAACGTCAGGAGGATGGCATCGCCCAGTATGGGGAGCCAACAGAAGAGCCCCATCAGGGCACCCCAGCGGGAGACCATGGCACGGGCACGCTGCATGTGCTTTTCCTTGATGCGGAACTTGCGCTGCAGCCAGTCGGGATTGGCCAGCCTGCCGAGGCAATAGCACGAGATGCCGCCCAGCGTATTGCCCGCCGAAGCGGCAAGAAGCAACGTCCACGGGTTGACACCCACGGCCAGCAGGGCTATCATCACGGCCTCGCTACTGAACGCCAGCACGCTGCCCGCAAGAAACGCGGCAACGAACATGCCCCAGGGGCCGTAACTGATCAGTGCGTCGTAAAACTGCTCCATACCTGAAAGACAACGATGGCAAGCCAGAAAATGAACAGCAACAGGAGAAAGATGTTCAGCGAACGGCTACTGTTGCCAACAAACAGCGTAGACCCGATGAGCGAGACGTAGAGCAACACACAGTACCTCAACGACAAGTAGAGACCGGGGGAGATGACCACAGTGACAAGCAGCACAAGCAGCGCCACCATCAGCAGACGGTAGCTGGCATTTGTCTGAAGCTTCATGGCGCGGTGGAGCAACATCGTGACGCTCCCCGGCAAGGCCAGCAGGAGCATCCACAGCCCCTCTGCCCAGACCTGTGAGAGGCCGGGCCCCACGCCACGGGAGAGAGTAATACTACCGAGATAGGCCGGGATGACATCTATCCTGTCTGTAAGGAACAGGACACAGAAGGCTACCCAGTAGGGACATAGCAGACCCCATAAGGCGGCAAAGAAGGTACGCCCATGCAACGACTCCATGAAGGCCCCGCACACCACCGTCAAAGGCAGGGTGAGCAGCAGTGGAGGTGCCTGCAGGCACGCTACGCCAATGAGGACAAAGGCCATGAAATAGCTCCCCATAGCACTGCGGTCGCGATAGGTGCGCAGCAGGGTGTAGCAGGCCGCAGGATACAGGAGAGACTGGATGTACCCGGCAGGCTCAGGTTCGAGTTGCGGAGCGATGGCACACCCCATGAAGAACAACGTGGCTGGAAGCACATTGCGGGCATCGATGAACGACAACTCCCGACCAACCTTCACGGACAGGTAGCCTACGATAAGGCTGAGCAGCAGGCCGATATAGTCGGAGGGAGCAAACGCCCCACCCTGCCCCACCGTACGGAGCACCCATACGCACACATACAGCAAGGCGGCAATATATGCCGCCGCCTTACTGTGTACGATGAAATGGGCGAGTTTGTTCATTGCTATACATTGGGCGAGTTGGCTGGAGTTAAAGGGAGTTATCGCTTCGCTCTTTGGGGAGATAAAGGCCGATAGTCCTTTCGCGCGTTCGACACTATTGACCTTTCACTCCATTTATCTCCTTCCAATAACCTTTATCTCCTAAACTAAAGAATATCCTTACCTATATCGCTACGGCAATACATGTCGGTGAAGTGCAGTGCCTGTGCGTTCTTGAACGACATGGCCAAGGCTTCGAGCTGCGTGTCGCCATAGGAGCTGACAGCGATGACACGGCCACCGTTGGTCACGACCTGTCCGTCCTTCACCGTGGTGCCTGCATGGAAGAGGTAGCTGCCCTCCACCTTGTCGAATCCTGTGATGGGGTACCCCTTCTTATAGTCACCGGGGTAGCCGCCCGACACGAGCATCACACATACCGCCGAGCGGGGGTCGAACTCGATGCTGCGCTCGCCGAGGTTACCCTCGGCCACGCCCTCGAAGAGGTCTACGATGTCGCTCTTGAGACGGAGCATCACGCTCTCAGTCTCGGGGTCGCCCATGCGCACGTTGTACTCGATGACCATAGGCTCGCCCTTCACGTTGATAAGGCCAAAGAAGATGAAGCCCTTGTAGTCGATACCCTCGGCAGCCAAGCCCTCGACGGTGGGGCGCACGATGCGCTCCTCCACCTTCTGCATCCATGCTGCGTCGGCAAAGGGTACGGGAGAGATGGAGCCCATGCCACCCGTGTTGAGGCCTGTGTCGCCCTCGCCGATACGCTTATAGTCCTTGGCTTCGGGGAGCAGCTTATAGTCCTTACCGTCGGTGAGCACGAACACGGAGCACTCAACGCCCGAGAGGAACTCCTCGATGACCACGCTGGCCGATGCCGAACCGAACATGCCGCCCAGCATCTCGCGCAGCTCCCGCTCGGCCTCCTCGATGGTGTCGAGGATGAGTACACCCTTACCGGCACAGAGGCCATCGGCCTTGAGCACATAGGGTGCCTCAAGGGTGTGGAGGAAGGCGATGCCCTCGTCCAGTGTCTCTTGCGTGAAGGTCTGGTAACGGGCGGTAGGGATGCCATGACGCATCATGAAGGCCTTGGCAAAGTCCTTGCTGCCTTCCAGCGTGGCACCAGCCTTCGAGGGACCTATCACGGGGATATCCCTCAACTGTTCATCATCGCGGAAATAGTCATAGATGCCCTTTACCAGCGGATCCTCGGGACCTACCACCACCATGTTGATGTCGTGGGCGAGCACGAAAGCCTTGATGCCCTCGAAGTCGGTAGCCGAGAGCGCTACATTTTCACCCACCTCGCCCGTACCGGCATTACCCGGAGCGATATACAGTTTCTCCACTCGCGGACTTTGGCTTATCTTCCAAGCCAGGGCATGCTCACGTCCGCCACTGCCCAACAATAATATCTTCATACACTTTACCATTTCTATATCGGGGAAATAAACCGTCTTTTCATTCACCGGATACTCCGGTACGATGTTTCTAACACAAATGCCCATGTTTTTTAAGTAGTTAAAGGGAGTTAGAGGGAGATAGTCGCTTCGCTCTTTGGGGAGATAAAGGCCGAATGTTTAATCCATTGATTCACCAAACCGCTTACTTACCACTCCTCTGACATAGGAATTCAGTAACCTGCTTGTTTCTTCCACTTTTCCAACCAACTCGTTATATGTTTCTATATTAATGTATAATAAATCACGAGAGAGAACAATGTAGTATCTGCACTCTTCCAAGCTGCCTTGCGCAATGTTCAGGAACCGTAATTTGTCGGCCTTACTCAGCTTCTTGTAGCCCTCGGCAATGTTGGCAGGGACAGATATCGCAGCGCGTTGGAATTGAGAGCACAGGGCGAAACGTTCCTCTACCGGGAAAGTCTTCGTCACCTTGTAGACATCCAGCACAAACTCATGTGCCCTTTGCCATACAACAAGGTCTGTGAAACTTTTCGACGGTTCGAACATTTGGCCTTTATCTCCTTTTAACTCCATTTTACTCCATTTATCTCCTTTTATAATCACTTCCATTCCGCCACCTCGGCTATCCGCTTGGGGATGTCGGTGTTGTCCATCTGTCCACAGAAGCGCTCAGCCCCATTGCCTATAGCGAATACAGGGACATAGGCCGCGGTGTGACTGCCCACAGGCCACGACACCATAGCTATGCGGTTGAGTATGCGTACGGCCAATGCCGAGATGGGTTCGTCGCGGTAATAGAGGCTCTCAGCCATCTTCACATTCCTGTCACCTTGGAACGAACGTTCAAACTCGCTGTGCAGCGCCTTCACGTCGCGCTCGCTCAAGGAAATGGTATCCCAGAAGCCGAAGTTTGCTCTCAGCGCCTCCTGCATCTGTTCCCAGGTGACATTGTCCTTGGTCTCATGGCGCATGCGATTGACCAAGCGCGAGAAGCCTACATGACTCACCTTCTGCGACTGCAGGACACCGAAGTTGAGCGCATAGGAGCCATTGCCTAAAGTAAAGCCACCCGTCTCATGGTCGGCAGTGACAACGATGAGTGTCTCCTTGGGATGCTGCTTGTAGAACTCGTAGGCCACGCGGATGGCCTTGTCGAAGTCCACCGTCTCCTGCAATGCAGCTGCAGCATCGTTGGCATGGCAGGCATAATCAATCTTGCCACCCTCGACCATGAGGAAGAAGCCCTTCTTGTGACGCTTGTCGTAGAGGTGGTCGATGGCAGCAGCGGTGACCTGAGTCAACGTGAGGTCACCCTCGCGAGCATCGAGAGCATAGGGGAGCGTGTTCTCCACAGCATCGGTTTTCTGGATGAGCAGCACCTTATCTTCACTGTCATCCAATGCCTCATATTCTTCATAACCACGTACGATGGCATACCCCGCTTCACGGGCAAGGTCGTAGAGGTGCGGAGCCGATGGGTCGTCGGGATTGCTTGGCTCGGCAAAGTCGCCGCCTGCAAAGAACTCGAAGCCCGAAGCTGCCAGCTGGGCACCTATTTCGTAATAGTCGTTACGACTCTTCTGATTGGCATAGAACGATGCGGGAGTGGCGTGATTGACCGTAACGCTCGTAGCCACACCCACCTTGACACCACAATCGTGGGCCCATTCGGCAATGCTTGTCACAGGAGACCCGTCGCCATCCACGCCAATGGCTCCATTGTAGGTCTTGTGACCGGTAGCCAAGGCCGTACCGCCAGCGGCCGAGTCGGTGACATCGCTACTGCCCGAGTAGGAGGTGGCAAGGCCGGTATAGGGAAACTGGGCAAAGCGCAGCGGCGTGATACCCAACTCGCCTTGGCACGAACGAAGGTAGTATTGCGTGGCAACCACCTGATTCAGCCCCATGCCGTCACCGATGAAATAGAACACATACTTGGGTGCCTTGCCTACCCCTACGGAGCAAAAGCACACCAACGAAATAAGGAATAGGAATAATCTCTTCTGCTTCATGTCGCGTCGCATAATGACAGTATCAATAAGCCGTTGCCTTCAGGTTGAGACCGGTAGTCTCCTCCAGGTTGAACAGCAGGTTCATGTTGTGCACCGCCTGTCCGCTGGTACCTTTCAGCAGATTGTCGATGCAGGAAGTGATGAGCAGCATGTCGCCATGCTTCTCCAAGTGTATGAGACATTTGTTGGTGTTTATCACCTGCTTCAAGTCTATATTGTCTGGAGTGATGTGCGTGAACGAATCCTTGGCATAGTACTCGGTATACAGCTGCGTGAGTTCCTCTACGGAGACCTTGTTCCTCACCATGATGGTGCAGAAGATACCGCGCGTAAAGTTTCCGCGATAGGGAACGAAGTGGATGTTTGCGCTGAAGCTGCTCTGCAACTGCTCCAACGACTCGCGTATCTCGGGCAGGTGCTGATGTACGAAGGGCTTGTAGATGCTCACATTGTCGTTGCGCCAGCTGAAGGTTGTCTGCGAGGAGGCCTTGTGCCCCGTACCCGTACTGCCGATAATAGCATGCACATACACGTCATCATTAAGCATAAGGTTCTTGGCCAGAGGGAGCAGCCCCAAGGTGATGCAGGTAGCGAAATTACCCGGATTGGCCACGAAGCGGCTCTTGCAGATAGCCCGACGGTTCAGTTCGGGCAGACCGTAGATAAACTCCTTGTCATTGCCCTTGAGGCGATAATTGCGCGAGAAGTCGATGATCTTCAGTCGTTCGGGAATCGCCGTACTCTCCATAAACTGACGGCTCTCCTCGGCCGTAGTGATGAGGAAGAGCAGGTCTATCTTATCCAGTTCGGGCTCTTCAGAAAACTCCAGGTCAGTCTCGCCATACAGGCCACGGTGCACCTCATGAATCTTCTGTCCACTGTTGCCACGCCCCGTGATGAACATCAGCTGCACATCGGGATGATTGAGCAACAAACGGATAAGCTCACCACCGGTAAATCCGGCACCTTCAATAATTCCAGTCTTTATCATAGTATATCCAATGTTTTTATTCCAGGTATGATGCGTTCCAGCTCGGTCAGCACATCATGCTTGGCATACCCTTCCCTGAAGACCAGGATAATGGTATCATGCCCAGCCACCGTGCCGAGCACCGAATTGAAGCCGCATCGGTCAATGTCACTTGCAATGCCACCCGCATATCCGGCACGCGTCTTGATGACAGCCATGCCGGCAGAGAAGCCCACCGCCACCACCTCCCCACTCATCGACACACCGCAAGGGCTCTCCGCCCCAGGGCGCATCGGGCTGTCAGGCAACAGGTAGACACACTCACCGCCCGCAATCAGCTCCTTCGTTACCTCCAGTTCCTTAAGGTCACGCGAGAGCGTAGCTTGCGTACATGCATAACCGAGCGCATGAAGCCTCCGCAGCAGTTCTTCCTGACTACCTATACGCTCACCGGCAATGATGACACGTATAGCGCTGAGCCTACCATATTTGTTCTTCATCCTAAACGCCAAGTCATTATGCCATACAAAGGTAGTGCAAATTTTTCGATTTAGCGAAAACAATGTCCAATATCCTTACCGCACATTGAAAGCCAACACCTGCTCACCCTCAAGGAAACCCTCTACATGCTGACCAATCTGCAAAGGTCCTACCCCCACAGGAGTGCCCGTGAAGATAAGGTCGCCCGTCTTGAGCATGAAGAACTGGCTCACATAAGCCACCAGCTCGTCCACCCCGAAGAGCATGTCCACCGTGTGGCCGCGCTGTACGGTATGGCCATCAATATCCAGATGGAAATGGATGTTCTGCATGTGTGCAAAGCGCTCCACAGGGACAAACTCGCCCAGCACCGCCGAGCCGTCGAATCCCTTGCACAGTTCCCAAGGCAGCCCCTCCGTGCGGAAGCGCTCCTGCATGTCACGAGCCGTGATGTCCACACCCACCGTCACGGCATCATAGTAGCGGTGAGCAAAGCGCGGAGCGATGTTCTTGCCCAACTTATTGATGCGCACCACCAACTCGGCCTCATAGTCAAACCGCTCGGCAAAGTCGGGGATAAAGAAGGGCTTGCCCCCCTTCAGTATTGCAGAATCGGGCTTCATGAATATCACGGGACTATCGGGTTTCACCAGTACGCCACCGTTCAGCTCCTTACAATGTTCGGCATAGTTCATGCCTACGCAGATAATTTTCATAAGTTTGAGAGTTTATAAGTTCATGACTTCTCAGTACAAAAATAGTACATTTTCTCTTAACGATAGCGCAACCCATTAAAAACTTTACTAATTTTGTCATCCATTGAAATCTCCCCCAAACTCAAAACTTAAGAACTCATGAACTTATAAACTCACAAACTAATAAAGATATGGCCAAAGACAACGACTGGAAGAGCCGCCTGCAAGTGGTATACTCCACCAACCCCGACTATAACTACATCTCCGACGAGGAACCCGAAGCCGAGACCCTCCCCAAGCAACAGCAGAAACTGCGCGTGCAGATGGAGAAGAACCATCGTGGAGGCAAGACGGTGACCATCGTGCGTGGCTTCGTCGGCACCGACGACGACCTCAAAGCCCTCGCCAAGCTCCTCAAGACCCGCTGCGGCGTAGGCGGCTCGGCCAAGGAGGGGGAAATCATTATCCAGGGCGACTTCAAGCCCAAGGTCATCGAGCTGCTCATCAAGGAGGGGTATACCAACACGAAGTAAAAAGCAGCGTTCCATAGCCGATACGCTGTTCTCCTTGTTGCCCTCGGCCATAGACCGTGGGTATGCCTACTGTTGCAGAACGACAGATAAGCGTTGAGTTAAAAAAGTTTTTGCAGCAGAACATCTCACACTACTCCTTGTTGTTGGGGAAGATAAATGTCTAACTTAACAATAAAGGAGATTACAGATATGACAGCCCCATTGCAAGGTATTAAAGTCATTGACTGGACCCAAGTACAGTCGGGTCCTTCGTGTACACAGATGTTGGCATGGCTCGGTGCCGATGTCATCAAGATTGAACGTGTGGGCCTGGGCGACCCTACGCGTACCGAGCTGCTCGACTATCCCGACAAGGATAGTCTCTACTACCTGCAGCTCAACTGCAACAAGCGCTCCATCGAACTCGATATGAAGACGCCCGAGGGCAAGGAGATATTGACCAAACTGCTCGAGACGGCCGACATCTTCGTCGAGAACCTGCACCCGGGTGCTGTAGCCAAGTTGGGGTTCTCGTGGGAGGAGGTCCACAAGATCAACCCGCGTGTCATCTATGGCACCATCAAGGGATTCAACGACGACTCCCCCTTCGCCTCGGTGAAGGCTTTCGAGCCGGTAGCACAATGTGCCGGCGGCGCCGCTGCCACTACAGGTTGGTGGAAGGGCGACTACAATATGCCTACCCAGTCAGGTGCTGCCTTGGGCGATAGCAATACGGGGATGCACCTTCTCATCGGTCTCTTGGCTGCCCTCATGCAGCGCGAGAAGACGGGCGAGGGTTGCTTCGTGGAGCAGTCGATGCAGGATGCCGTCATCAACCTCTGCCGCGTGAAGCTGCGTGACCAGCTCATCCTCGAGCATACGGGTGTGCTCAAGCACTTCCCCCAATACCCGAACGGGACGTTTGGCGACACCGTGCCCCGTGGCGGTAATGTCGAGGGCGGACAAGTGATGGGATGGTGTTATCGTTGCAAGGGCTGGGAAACCGACCCCGGTGCTTTCGTCTACATCGTCCTGCAGAACGAGGAGAAGCCCTTTGCCGCAGCTGCCGCTGCCATCGGACATCCCGAGTGGGCCACCGACCCCAAGTACAACACTCCCGAAGCCCGCAACAAGATCAAGGAGGAAATCTACGCTGCCGTGGAGGCCTACACCATCACTCGCGACAAGATGGAAATCGTAGAAACCTTGGGCAAAGCCGGCGTACCCTGCGGACCTGTACTCACGATGAAGGAGATTGCCGAAGATGAGTCGCTGCGCAAGTGCGGCACCATCGTCGAAGTCGACCAGCCCGGTCGGGGCAAGTTCCTCACCATCGGATGTCCGCCCAAATTCTCAAGCTACAAGCCCGAAGTGAAGCCCGCTCCCGCCTTGGGCGAACACACCGACGAGGTGCTCCGCGAGATTGGCTACACGGCCGACGAGATTGCGGCATTGCGCAAGAAACAAGTCGTCTGCAAGACCGCATAGTTTTATCCAAATAGCCTGAATTCTCAGAGTTCTCAGAGTTCTCAGAGCCTCCGAGAATTCAGCATTCAAAATTCAGAATTGCATAATCATGAACTATATCACCAACAATCCCAACTCCACCCTTACCGACGGCATGCACCTCATGGTCGATGCCCTCAAGCGTAATGGTGTGGAGACCATCTTCGGTGTCGTGGGCATCCCCGTCACCGACCTCGCCCGCCATGCACAAGAGGTGGGCATACGCTATATCGGATTCCGCCATGAGCAGTCGGCGGGCAATGCCGCTGCCATCAGCGGTTATCTCACCCAGAAGCCGGGCATCTGCCTCACCGTGTCGGCCCCGGGCTTCCTCAACGGCCTCACCGCGCTGGCTGCTGCTACGACCAACGGCTTTCCCATGATACAGATCAGTGGCTCCAGCGACCGCAACATCATCGACCTGCAACAGGGCGACTATGAGGGACTGGACCAAATGAACGTGGCCAAGCCCTTCGTGAAGGCCGCCTACCGCATCAACCGTCCCGAGGACATTGCCGTAGGCGTGGCACGTGCCATCCGCACTGCCGTGTCGGGCCGTCCCGGTGGCGTGTACCTCGATATCACCACCGCCATGCTCAGCACCCCGATAGATGCCGAGGCAGCCCTGGCTTCGCTCTTCGCCCCTGTAGACCCTGCCCCCAAGCAGTATCCCTGCTCAGGTTCGGTGAAGCGGGCACTCAAGCTGCTTGCTTCGGCACAGAAGCCCCTCATCATCATCGGCAAGGGAGCAGCCTATGCGCAAGCCGAGAATCAGCTGCGCACCTTCGTGGAGGAGACCGGCATCCCCTTCCTGCCCATGTCGATGGCCAAGGGACTCTTGCCCGACGACCATCCCCAGTGTGCCGCCTCGGCCCGTAGCCTCGTGCTCGGTCAGGCCGATGTGGTGATGCTCGTGGGCGCCCGCCTCAATTGGCTCCTCACCCACGGCAAGGGCAAGAAGTGGAACCCTGCGGCGCAATTCATCCAGCTCGACATCGAGCCGGAAGAGATCGACAGCAACCGTCCCATTGCCGCTCCTGTGGTGGGCGACATCGTTTCGTCGCTCGATGTGATGATTGCCAAGATGGACAACTTCAACATCCACTGCCCACAGGCATGGCGCGATGCTATCGATGCGGTGAAGCAGACCAACGTGACCAAGATGCAGACCAAGCTCACTACGCTG
>JAFQLT010000035.1 GCA_017396545.1 Bacteroidaceae bacterium
CACAAGCAGCTCAAGCATGCCGCCGACTACGCCCACAAGCATGGCGTAGTGCTCAAGGGCGACATACCTATCGGCATCAGCCGCACCAGCGTGGAGGCATGGAGCAATCCCGGACTCTTCTGCCTGGAGAGCCAAGCCGGCGCACCACCCGATGCCTTTGCCCGCGATGGACAAAACTGGGGCTTCCCCACCTACAACTGGCAGGCCATGGCCGCCGAGCGCTACCAGTGGTTTGCACGCCGCTTCACCAAGATGGCCGACTACTTCGATGCCTACCGCATCGACCACATCCTCGGCTTCTTCCGCATCTGGGAGATTCCCTGCACCACCAAGAGCGGTCTGCTAGGCCACTTCAATCCTGCCATGCCACTCACCGTCGATGAAATTGCGCAATGGGGTATCGCCTTCTACAAGGAGCGCCACGCCACCCCCTTCACCCAAGGCGACGAGACCGACGTGCTCTTCGTGGAGGATCCCTACCAACCAGGCACCTACCACCCACGTATCAACGGATTCGACACCGAGTCGTTCAAGGCCCTGTCCGAGAATGAGCGCAAAGCCTTCTACGCACTGCACGACCACTTCTTCTACCAACGCCACAACGACTTCTGGTACCGCGAGGCCATGAAGAAGCTACCCGCCCTCATCGATGCCACCGACATGCTCGTCTGCGGTGAGGACCTCGGCATGATACCCGCTTGCGTGCCCACCGTGATGAACGAGCTGCGTATCCTCTCACTTGAGATACAGCGCATGCCCAAAGCCTACGGATGCACCTTCGACAATCCGGCCAACTACCCCTACTACTCCGTATGTACCACCTCTACCCACGATATGAGCGGTATACGCGGTTGGTGGGAAGAAGACCCCACACTCACCCAGCGCTACTGGAGCGAGATGCTGCACCAGCGCGGCAAGGCACCCGAGGAGTGCGAGGCATGGATATGCGAGAGCATCGTGCGCCAGCACCTCGACTCGCCCGCCATGCTCACCATCCTCCCCTTACAGGACTGGATGGCCATGGACGAGCATCTGCGCTACCCCGATCCCGCCTTCGAACGCATCAACGTGCCTGCCAACTCAAATCACTACTGGCGCTACCGCATGCACCTCACCCTAGAGGAACTCCTCGAAGCCGAAGACTTCAACCGCCAAGTAGGACGATTGGTTAGACAAGCTGGACGATAAGCAAGAACAAAACATATACTCCGATACATTCATCCCCCGACCTGCAGGAATCGGGGGATGAATATATTCGGTTAGGAAATTGATAAACGGGAGCACATAGGTTAGGTCAACGCTCAAGCCACGACATGAAATCGTCCACTCGCGAGCGGCTTACGGTAAGTTCTACAGGCGACTCAACGGAGGGAATTATCTTGAGACGACCACCCTGCTTCACGATACTCTTGATACTCGTAGAGGCTATAATGCAACAACGTGAAATCTTGAAGAACCTCTCAGGGTCGAGCACCTCAGCCACCACGTCGAGCGAAGCATCCAAGATGTAGCGGTTAGTTGCGGAAGTAACCACATAATTGCATTTCTCCTCCGAGCAGATATAAGCGATATCAGCTGTAGGTACGGGTACTATACGGTCGTTGAACTTCACCACCAGCCGTTCCCTATAGCGCTTGGGCTCTGTCAACTGTTTCATCACGGCATCCATATCCGGTTTTTCGCTTCGGGTACGACAACGCGACACAGCACGCTGCAGCGCCTCTGGTGCGATAGGTTTAAGCAGATAATCCACGCTGCCTGCTTCGAAAGCCTTAATGGCGTAGGTATCATAAGCCGTAGTCATGATGACCTGTGCCTCGACCTTGACTTTACGGAATATCTCGAAGCACACCCCATCGGCCAACTCTACATCCATAAACAGAATGTCAGCCTTGTTTGAGGGGACTTGCAGCCATGCGACGGCACTGGCAACCGAAGTTGCTGTTCCCACCACAGTAAGGTCGGTACAATACTGCCCTAGCATCCTCATCAGATTGCTTTGTGCCATTATTTCATCTTCTATAATCAGTACGTTCATATCAGTGTTTATTGTTTATGGTTGAGAGTTGAGGTCCCCATCCGGCAGGCCAAATTTTCAATTCTCAATTCTCAATTTTCAATTCTTAAAGCAGTGGTATCACTACCCGATAGTGTTCCTCAGTCCTCTCAATGACCATATCCTGTGTAGATAGCGTATGGTAGTGCTCGCGTATGTATTTCTGCCCAAGCCCCGTTGATGCCACACGCGTATACTTAGGCAACACATTGTTCTCTATGATCAGGTGCTCATTATCTGCCGATATAGTGATACGGAGTGGATTGGCTGCATTCACGGCATTGTGTTTGAAAGCATTCTCTACAAGCAACTGCACGGTACAGGGAACTACCATACGCTTCATGACCTCTTCGGGAACATTACATTGCACCTCGAAACCATCGGCAAACCTCACTTTCTGTAGGCTCACATATTCTTGTATGAAATCTATCTCCTCGTGCAAGGGTACCAGCATCTCATCTTCGCAACGCAGCATGTAGCGATACATGTGAGCCAGTTTGTGTATATAGTCACTGGCCTGAGCTGTGCGTTGCTCGCATACAAGGCCGTCAAGCGTGTTGAGCGAATTGAAGAGGAAGTGCGGATTGACCAATTGCTTCAGTGTCACATATCGGTACTGGGCCTGAGCTGCCTTCACCCGCTCAAGCTGCATAGCCGTACGGATTGAGAAGATGTTGTCGACCAAGATCGTGATGCAGCAAATGGTTGTCTCCACAAGTACAGAAGCTACGAAATAGCGCATAAAAGTACGCAGGTCTATAGTCGTGGACAATGCTTCCTCTGAGGGGAGGCTAAAACTCCATGCCCCCAATGCCGACACCACGATTACGAACAGGGCATAGCATGTCCAAGTAAGTAGCTTGCGCCCCTTCATACTTAATGAACGCAGTCGCCTGACGCAAATAATGGCAAGGCATACATAGGTGATGAGAGCGGGGGTACTGGAAAGGATTGCCCAGACGTAGGTCATAACACTGGCGCCCGCATATAGTGGAGAGGCAAAGAGCATGGCTGCCCCTACACGCAGAGCCAAGATGACCCCTACGATGACAAGGGTCCAACGCTGCTTCGAGTCAAAACGCGAAAGGTCTTCCTCCACACCATTAATTCTACGGAGCAGCTTGGCCAGCAAAATGAGTGTCCACCCCAACAATTCAGTAGTGAGTATGGTGGAAAGAAGCCTTGCTGCCACCTCAAGATCGACAAAGTGGCGGATGACCTCAGCTCCGACAGTGCCGACAACGAAACCGGCTACATTGACCACAATCACCATCACCGCAATGATATCAATAGGCATCCCTTTCTTAAGACACAGCATCACTGTCATCGCCATGGTGAGGATGGTGAGCGTAAGTGCATCATTTATTCCATAGCAATGACATACAAGTACTACCAAGGCATGCAGCAAAGCAAACAGGTGTATCACCCCCGAAGGTTGTATTGTTCGTAGCATATCGGCTTCATGTATCTTTATGGCTGTAAAGTTAGTGATTATTTCCGATATTGCCTCAACTTTTCCTTAACAATTTACCCAACCATTCATCTTGTTTTCGCATCCATTCATCGCGATAAACCCACCATTCGTCAAAAACATTACTAACAAGTATACGCGTATACGAAAAAGTTTACTATTTTTGCGCTGTTAATGGTTAGTTCAAAGTAACAGAACACACCGGTCACATAAGAAAAAACGCTAAAAATACCTATACCATGACCTATAATCGTCTATCATTTTGGCAGCTATGGAATATCAGCCTCGGTTTCTTTGGGGTGCAAATAGCCTATTCGCTCCAGAGCGCCAACATCAGTCGTATCTTTGCCACATTGGGTGCCGACCCTCACGACTTGAGTTATTTCTGGATTCTTCCACCTTTAATGGGTATGATTGTGCAGCCCCTTGTAGGCAAGTATAGTGACCGTACGTGGTGTCGCTTCGGACGCCGCATCCCTTATCTTTTCGTAGGCTCGTTGGTGGCCATCCTCGTCATGTGTATGCTCCCCAATGCCGGCAGCTTTGGATTTACCATAGGCGGTGCCATGATATTCGGTCTTATCGCCCTCATGTTGCTCGACACCTCTATTAATATGGCCATGCAGCCCTTCAAGATGCTTGTAGGCGACATGGTAAACGAAGAGCAAAAGGGCAAGGCCTACTCCATACAGAGCTTTCTTTGCAATGCGGGTAGCCTCGTAGGTTACATCTTCCCTTTCTTGTTTGCTTGGATAGGCTTATCCAA
>JAFQLT010000036.1 GCA_017396545.1 Bacteroidaceae bacterium
ACAACGATGATCTATAGCCTCGACCTCGAAGGCAACGTGCGTCAGCTCACCGAGGGCCAGTACGACTTTGGCGGCATCACCCTCATGGGCGACCAGATACTCTGCAAGCGCCACTCCATGGCCGAAGCCGATGAGATCTATGCCTTCAACCCCGCCAACGGCAAGCAGCTCACCCAGCTCACCACCGAGAACAAGCACATCTACGACCAGATAGAGCGCGGCAAGGTGGAGCCCCGCTGGATGAAGACCACCGACGGCAAGCAGATGCTCACATGGGTCATCTATCCGCCCCACTTCGACCCGAACAAGAAATACCCCACCCTGCTCTTCTGCGAGGGTGGACCTCAGAGCCCCGTGAGTCAGTTCTGGAGCTACCGCTGGAACTTCCAGATCATGGCGGCCAACGACTACATCATCGTAGCGCCCAACCGTCGCGGACTCCCCGGCTTCGGACTTGAGTGGAACGAGGCCATCAGCGGCGACTACGGTGGCCAGTGCATGAAGGACTACCTCACCGCTATCGACGAGATGGCCAAGGAGCCCTACGTGGATGCCGACCGCCTCGGCTGCGTGGGAGCCTCGTTCGGCGGCTACTCCGTATACTGGCTGGCCGGCCATCACGACAAGCGCTTCAAGGCCTTCATTGCCCACGACGGCATCTTCAACCTTGAGCAGCAGTACCTCGAGACCGAGGAACTGTGGTTTGCCAACTGGGACCTCGGTGGCCCCTACTGGGAGAAGAACAAGATGACCGAGCACTCGTTTAGCAACTCACCCCACCGCTTTGTCGACAAGTGGGACACCCCCATCCTCTGCATCCACGGCGAGAAGGACTACCGCATCCTCGCCTCACAGGGCATGGCTGCCTTCAATGCCGCTATCATCCGTGGCATCCCTGCCGAACTGCTCATCTACCCCGACGAGAACCACTGGGTACTGCGTCCGCAGAATGGCGTACTGTGGCAGCGCACCTACTTCGAGTGGCTCGACAAGTGGCTGAAGAAGTAATCTTTGCACCAATAACTTCATTATAGATATGACGAGGAGGCACTTTCTCCTCGTCTGTTTTTTTATTTTTACTATCGTTAAATTAAGGTAAAAAACGGGTCTGAAACCTTTAGCAGGGCTACAGCGTTATGTTTTTATTTGTACTTTTGCAGCCGTTTTTGTTTATTTTATTTAAGTTTAGCAAGTCAATTCATGGGAGTCAGCAGTAAAAGGGAGATAGTCGCTTAGCTCTTTAGGGAGACAGGGGCGACATGTCCGTTCACACGGAATACCCTATCGGCATTTATCTCCTTTTAACTCCATTTGACTCCTTTATACCCATAAATTAAACTTGCAAAGTTGAATTTATTTTAATAAACGATTGTTATGAAAGTTTTGATTGTATGCAATAACGTATATATGCGGGGAAACGGCGTTAGCTCGGCCGTAACATCACTGAGGAGCAGACTGATAGGCGAAGGCATCGATGTGCGCCTGCTTGCCTGCGAAAACCCCGAAGAGGGCGGTATGCAGCCCGACTATCCCCTGCCCCACTTCGTGTTCCCCATCTTTGAACCCATCATCAAGGCCAACGGCTACCGCTATCCCAAGCTGCCCAAGCGTGTCATCAGAGAGGCTGTAAGCTGGGCCGATGTGGTGCATCTGATGGAGGGATTTCCCCTACAGGCCACAACCGTGAAGATGGCCAAGGAACTGAACAAGCCCTGCGTGGGCACCTACCACATCTTCACCGAGAACATCACCGCCAACCTGGGACTCAGCGACGGCACCATCATCAACAAGCTGGTGAACATATGGTGGAGATCATCCGTATACAACCACTGTGCCAGCGTGCAGTGCCCCACCGAGACCGTAAAGCGCCACCTCGTAGAGAACGGCTACAGCGCCCCACTGAGGGTCATATCCAACGGTATCGTCCTCCACGACATTCCCTCCGATGCCGAAGAGCCACAGAGCAACCCCTACCGCATACTCTGCATCGGCCGACTCTCCAACGAGAAGTCACAGCAGACACTCATCAAGGCCATGCGCCACTCGGCCCATGCCCATGAGATAGCGCTCCACTTTGCCGGTAACGGACCGAAGGCCAAGAAAATTATGAAGGCTGCCCAGCGCCTCGTCAAGGATGGTGTTGTGACCCACGAACCTGTATTCGGATTCTACAGCGCCGAGGAGTTGCGAGCTCTCGCCCGCACATCGTACCTATATGTCCACTGCGCCCGCACCGAGGTCGAAGGCCTCTCCTGCCTCGAAGCCATACAGCAGGGCACCGTGCCCGTCATAGCACAGAGTAAGCTATCGGCCACCCATCAGTTTGCCCTCGACGAGCGCAGCCTGTTCCCCGTAAACGATGCTAAAGCCCTGGCCGAGAAGATAGACTGGTGGATCGAGCATCCCGCCGAGCGCAAGGCCATGAGCAAGCGCTATGCCGAGTCGGCCAAGAGGTACGACATCAGCGAGTCGACCCGCCAGATAATCACCATGTACGAGGAGGCACTGCAGCGATGAAATGGTATAAATACATTGCCCTCCTCCTGACAGGCCTTGCTGCCACATCGTGCAGCTCGTCGAAGTATGCCACCAACGCCCAATACCCTACCCTCGACGCCGATGTCCACTACGAAGGCATCCTCGAAGAGTGCATGCACGGGTGCTCCGTAGAGGGTCCGCGCGAGCGCAGGATGTACGTCTATCTCCCCAAGGACTACCACCACACCACAGAGCACTACCCCGTACTGTATCTCCTCCACGGAGCCCGAGGCAACGAGCTGTCGTGGATACACAATGCCAACCTGCTCCACAACATCGACAGCCTCACCGCACGCGACATGATGAAGGAGACCATCGTGGTGTTGCCCAACGTGAACCAGTACAACAACGAGCGCGACTACGGCAAGTCACGCCTGAAGGGCGCCATCGAAGCCTTCTATGAGGTCGACGGCATGGTGGAATACGCCTTCGTGACCGATGTCGTGGGCACCATCGACAGCCTCTACCGCACCATCCCCGACAAGGAGCACCGCGCCATCGCCGGACTCAGCATCGGTGCCATGCAGGCCATGCACATATCGGCCAACTCGCCCGAGACCTTCGGCTACATAGGCATGTTCTCCTCCATGGTGCACCCCGTGTTGCGCCACAGCGAGCACTCCTCGTTCTACAAAGGATTCAGGCGCAAGCTCGACACGCAGTTCATCAACCCGCCCCTGCTCTATTCCATCATGATAGGCAACATCGACTTCTATCACCCCCGCATGAAACTCTTCTCCCGCTCACTCACGCGCAAAGGCTATCGCCACGAGATGACCGTGACCAAGGGTGGCCACGACTGGTACAACTGGGAAGAGTTTGCCAACCAATTCATGCAGAGGTTGTGGTAACGAAACAATAAAAGTATAGAGAATAGCGAACCATACCTCTACACCGTTTGTTATATCACTGAGCAACAGCTAAGCTGCTACCTTACATAAATAACTTTTTCTTAATCATTCTATCTATCGGTTGCCCCTCTTAGTGATAAGGGGGGCAGCCAATCATTTTATCGGGGGCGGCGTTGCTTATTCCACCGTTTATTCGTAACTTCACAGCCTAAACGAAACAATGCGATGAACAACAGACCGACAAACAATCACTATCTCCATATATACAAGGCCTCTGCAGGCTCGGGCAAGACCTTTACCTTGGCTGTCAACTTCATCCGGCTACTCATTGAGCATCCCGAAAACTACCGCCACATCTTGGCTGTGACCTTTACCAACAAGGCTACTGCCGAGATGAAGCAGCGCATACTGAGCAAGCTCTATGGCATCGCCCACAACCTGCCCGACTCGGAAGCCTACTACAACGAAGTACTGCATGCAACAGGACTGGATGAGAGCCTCATACGCCAACGGGCCACACAGGCACTTGAAATGCTGATACACAACTATAGCCTCTTCCGGGTAGAGACTATCGACAGCTTCTTCCAGTCGGTGCTGCGCGGCATGGCACGCGAGCTCAACCTCGGCACGGGCATGACCATCGAGCTGGACACGAAGCGCATCATCAACGAAGGGGTAGACCTATTGCTGCGCGAGCTGTCGGCCGATGACCCTACCCTGCTATGGATAGAGCGATACATCGGAAACGAGATAGACGAAGGCAAGCATTGGAACATCACCGACAGCCTGAAGAGCTTTGCACGCAACATACACAACGAGAATTATCAACAGCAATCGGACAAGCTACGTATCCAACTACAGGATACAGATGTCATACGTGTCCTGCGCAAGCAGCTCATCGATGAGCAGAGACGTGCCAAGCAAGCTATTGACACGCAGGTAGACTCATTCTTCAAGGAACTGGACAACAACTCGCTTACCATAGAGGACCTGAGCTATGGGGCAAGCGGTGTAGGCGGGTACTACCTTAAGCTACGCAATGGCGAATACAATACGCAATTCACAAGCCGCACCAACGAGGCGAGCCTACGACCCGAGGCGTGGGCTTCAATCAAATCTCCCCGCAGAAAGGAAATCATTGCCTTGGCAAGCAGCACACTGATGCCGCACTTGAACGATACAGAGAAGATACGTGCCCACGAGGCATATACCATCAACACGTGTGACCTCGTGCTGCGCCATCTATACCAGCTGCAACTCATCAATACCATCCACGAGCGCATACAGCAGCTAAACCGGGACGAAAACCGCTTCCTCCTTGCCGACACGTGCCGTATGCTCAGCCAAATGCAGGCAGGCGACAGCTCTTTCGTATTTGAGAAGCTCGGATACTACATCCGCCATATCATGATTGATGAGTTCCAAGACACCTCGCGCATGCAGTGGAAAAATTTCCTCTACCTCTTGCGCGAAAGCCTCTCGGCTGGCAACGAAAGCATGCTCGTAGGCGATGTAAAGCAGGCCATCTACCGATGGAGAGGAAGCGACTGGAACATACTCAACGACGAAGTGCATCGGGAACTCCGGCTCTACACCCCACGCGAGGCGCATCGCCTCGCAACAAACCGCCGCAGCATGCGCGAGATCGTGGAGTTCAACAATCATCTCTTCAACCGATGCAACACGCTGCTTGCCGACCTCCTCGGCAAAGAGCATGCCACAACGCTTATCCACGCCTACAGCGATGTGGAACAGCAGCACAAGGAGAAGCGCGAAGGCTATGTGCGCGTAGCAGACGTAACCCATGAGAAGGGGGAGAATGCCGACGAAGCGATGTGCCGCGAGGTATTACAAACCATTGAAGGACTATTGGCATCCGGCATTAACGAAAACCAGATAGCCCTGCTGCTACGTACAAACACGCAAATACAGCGAATTGTCGACTACATGACCGTTCATGCCCCCACAATACACATATTCTCTGCCGACGCTTATCGTCTCGATGCCTCCAACGCCGTGAACATGTTGATAGATACACTGCGCTGGATTGCCGACCCTGAGCAAAGCATAGCCTTACTGCAAGTAGCCATCAGGTATCACCGTACAGTACTTGCTGACGGACTGGCTGTCGCAACCATCATAGCCATGCGCACCGAGGGCTATGGGCTCCCCAATGCACTCGTGACACAGCATGCCGCACTACGACAGATACCGCTCTACGAACTGGCCGAGCGGCTATACCGAACATTGCAGCTGCACCACATAGCCAATGAAGACGGGTATCTGCTTGCCTTCTTCGACTATCTGTCACAGTTCTGCACCACTATGGATGGAGACATTAAGGATTTTATACATTACTGGGATGACGAACTGAAAAGCAAAGCAATCCCATCGGGAGAGACCAACGGCATAGAAGCTTTGACAATACATAAATCAAAGGGACTTGAGTTCCATACCGTCATCATCCCCCACTGCGAATGGGAGCTCAACAAGCACTCGGGAATCCTCTGGATAGCAGACAAAGATATACCCTACACCACGCTGGCCACTACCCCCATCCCCTACA
The DNA here is from genome assembly GCA_017396545.1 of Bacteroidaceae bacterium. Classification (GTDB taxonomy): domain Bacteria; phylum Bacteroidota; class Bacteroidia; order Bacteroidales; family Bacteroidaceae; genus UBA1189. The sequence continues at coordinate 5,956 of JAFQLT010000036.1, forward strand.
GCGAAGCCATGAAACACTCGGCCTTCGCCGAAAAGTATCACGAGGAGTATCTGCAACAGATTGTAGACAGCTACAACTTGCTCTATGTCGCCTGCACGCGCCCTAAAGCCAACCTCATCATCCTCAAGAGCACAGCGAAGAGTATGGTTGCAAAAGGTAAGGCTATAAACAACGTAGCCCAACTCATCACCAGTGCTATCGGAAGCAACAGCGATGGAGCAGTAGAGTTCGGGACATTGGTTACCTCCAATAAAGAAAACAACACAACAGAGAATGGCGAGAAGATGAACCCCCTCGAACGCAGCCCACACCCACTCCGCGTAACGATGTGCTCCGAAGAACTGAACGTACGCTTCCTGCAATCAAACCAAGCCAAACGGTTCATAGCCCAAACACAAGAAGAATGTACCGCCCCCCACGCTAACCTCGACCGTGGTCTCCTGCTGCACGCGTTGTTTGCCATGATACGCACGGTAGACGATGCGCCCAAAGCCATATCGCGCATGGTACGTGAAGGTATCATCGGGGTAGCTGAACGACACGAGATAGAACGTATCGTACACCGCGCCCTTACACAGCCACAAGCAGCCGAATGGTTTTCTGGAAGCTATGAGATGTTCAATGAATGCAGCATCCTGTACCGTTCCGATGACGGTACCGTAAGTCGCATACGCCCTGACCGCGTAATGAGCGACGGCAAGCACGTCATCATTGTGGACTTCAAGTTTGCCCGCGAACGCGACGAACACCACAAGCAGGTAAGAGGCTATATGCAGCAGCTGCACCAGATGGGAAAAACCGAAGTAAAGGGTTATTTATGGTATGTATATGAGAATAGAATCAGCGAGGTATCGACTACTCCATAGCAAGGAAGTCCCCGACACCGTCATTTACCGATAAACTCGCAGAAGCGCCCCATCTGCTTGTCAAAGGAGAAGATATCACGCGAAGCCTCCAAGCAGCTGGCCACATATCGGGCATACTCCTCATCAGACATATCTACGAAGGTGCAAATGTTGTGCGACAAGGCCACATAATCGCCATGTGCCGACACCAAACCGAGACCATACTCATCTACGATACGTGCTCCCTCACCCTCACCACTGAAGAGGATGGGAATACCTTCGGGCAGCAGGTCAAAGATCTTTGAAGGCACAGCACCATGAATAGCCGCTGCAAGGGGGATGATGGAGAGGTCATATTTCTTCAGTTCCTCGCTCACCTCC
>JAFQLT010000037.1 GCA_017396545.1 Bacteroidaceae bacterium
AGAATCTGTTTGGATTTTACCGCTAATAAGTTTTATGTTATACTTTTCAGTTTATTTGAGGCTCTTTTTACCATCTTTACACTCTTTGTTCTTGCAAATAGACCACTATTTGCTGCGACCAAACAGTGCAAATCTGCTCAAAAAACACCTCTCAACTAAACTTGAAATAAAATCCAAACAGATTCTAAGTTTCTCGAAAAAAGTAGGTCTGATTTTTGATTTTAAGAATTGGATACTTGTTACCTTTTTGTCATTCTTCCTACATGTATTCTGACCTGCGCTTTACACTATAAAAATGTCATTCTGAACATCGTGAGAATCTCCGTAATGATGCAGATCCTTCATCTGTTCAGAATGACAATAAAAACGCTCAAACGATAGTAGCGCGGATTATTTCTCCTTCAAGTCGACGAGGATGTTGAGTTCGTCGAGCTGTGCCTGCTCAAGCGGTGCGGGAGCATCGATCATGACATCACGGCCCGAGTTGTTCTTCGGGAAAGCAATACAGTCGCGGATGCTGTCGAGACCGGCAAAGAGGCTCACGAAGCGGTCGAGGCCATAGGCCAAGCCACCGTGAGGGGGCGCACCGTACTTGAAGGCGTTGAGCAGATAGCCAAACTGTGACTGGGCACGCTCTTCAGAGAAGCCGAGAATCTCGAAGGCCTTCTTCTGCAACTCGTTGTCGTGGATACGGATAGAGCCGCCACCTACCTCTACACCGTTGATGACCATGTCATAGGCATTGGCACGTACGGCAGCGGGGTTGGTGCTGAGGAGTTCGATATCTTCGGGCTTGGGTGAGGTGAACGGATGGTGCATGGCCATGAGGCGCTGCTCCTCGTCGCTCCACTCAAACATGGGGAAGTCTACCACCCAGAGGCAGGCAAACTTATTCTTGTCGCGCAAGCCAAGCTGCTCAGCCACTTCGAGACGAAGCTCACAGAGCTGCTTGCGGGTCTTCATCACATCGTCGCCCGAGAGAATGAGGATGAGGTCACCGGGCTCGGCATTCATGGCAGCCTTCAGCTGCTGCAACACCTCTTGGGTATAGAACTTATCTACGCTTGACTTCACATTACCATCGGCCTCCACACGGGCATATACCATACCCTTGGCACCAATCTGCGGACGCTTCACATACTCGGTGAGTGCATCGAGCTGCTTGCGGGTATAGGTGGCTGCACCCTTGGCACAGATACCGCCAATATAGGCTGCACTGTCAAATACGCTGAAACCATGTCCCTGCAGCACGTCCATGAGTTCCACAAAGCGCATGTCGAAACGGAGGTCGGGCTTGTCGCTACCATAATACTTCATGGCATCGTGCCAGGTCATGCGGGGGAATGCCTCGGGCATATCGATACCGAGAATTGACTTGAAGAGGTGCTTCGACATGTCCTCGAAGAGCGAGATTACATCTTCCTGCTCCACGAACGACATCTCGCAGTCGATCTGGGTAAACTCGGGCTGGCGGTCGGCACGGAGGTCCTCATCACGGAAGCACTTCACAATCTGGAAGTAGCGGTCGAAGCCCGAAACCATGAGTATCTGCTTGAAGAGCTGAGGGCTCTGGGGCAGAGCGTAGAACTGTCCGGGGTTCATGCGTGAAGGCACCACGAAGTCGCGGGCACCCTCGGGAGTAGAACCAATGAGCACGGGTGTCTCCACCTCAAGGAAACCACGCTCGTCGAGGTAGCGGCGCACCTCGAAAGCCATCTTGTGGCGCAGCTCAAGGTTGCGGCGTACGGCACCACGACGCAGATCGAGGTAGCGGTATTTCATACGGATATCGTCACCACCGTCGGTATTGTCCTCAATAGTGAAGGGAGGAGTCTGTGAGGCGTTAAGCACGGTCATTGCCTCTACGATAATCTCGATGTCGCCTGTCTCCATCTTGGGGTTTTTGGCCGAGCGCTCGCTCACGGTACCCGTCACCTGAACCACATATTCACGGCCCAACTTGTTGGCCTGCTCGGTGAGCGAGGCATCGTGGTTCTCATCAAACACCAACTGGGTGAGACCATAGCGGTCTCTCAGGTCTACGAAGGTCATACCACCCATCTTACGGGTGCGTTGTACCCATCCAGCCAGGGTTACCTTTTGTCCTACGTTGGAGAGACGAAGCTCTCCACAAGTATTCGTTCTGTACATAGTTATTGTTTGTATTGTATATACTTTGTTAACAATCTGCAAAATTAGTGCAAGGCGGATGAAAAAACAAGTTTATCTAATACTATTCTTTCTTTACACATCCACCTTCACCATTTCCCGATGCAGGCATGTGCTCCGCCCAATATGCCGAAGAGCATCACCACAGAGCCTATTATACGATTGAGCATCCAGATGCCACGTATGTCGAAACGGCGACTCAGCTTGCTCACCGCATAGGTGATGACAAACCACCATGTGGCAGCACCGACCCAAATGGCTGCATAGCCCGATATGCGTTCGGCAGTTTCCACTTCGGGCAGGACAAAGGAGAAACGGGCAAACATGGCTACGAAGAGCAGTATGATCAGCGGATTGGATATGGTGACAGCAAAGCCTGTGACGAAGTTATAAGCCAACTTGCCTTTGGTGATGGGTACGGTATGTAGCTTGGCCATCGGATCGGAACGATATGCATGCGGATTGGATCGGAACGTGTAGAGGCCGAATACAAAAAGCAGTAGGCTACCCACCAGTTGCAAGACGAACATATTGTTGGCATTGTTAATAAAGTCGTATACGAACGACATACCGAAAGCCGTGATCCCTGCATACAGCAAATCGCTGACCGATGCACCCATACCTGTCATGAAACCATGCCAGCGCCCTTTGTTCAAAGTGCGACGTATGCACATCACCCCTACAGGACCCAATGGAGCCGACACGATGACTCCAATGAGAAAGCCCTTGAGGATGAGTTCGACAAACGAAATTTCTCCGGCAAATTGCTGTAGCCAATTCATAGGGGTACAAAAGTAGTGTAATTTTTCCTGATTTCCGAAAATTATAGATAAAAATACAAATCTCCGGGGGTACATGTTTGATAGTCGTTTATTTTATTTACCTTTGTACAATGGTATCATTACCTTATATATTTATCATTACTGTGACATTATGACTATAGCGATTGTTGGCACGGGAAACATGGGCGGTGCGATAGCACGCGGACTGGTCAAGTCCGGCACTTGCCGTCCCGAGGAGATAATATGTACGGCCAAGACAAAGGCCACACTGGAGCGGATACGCGAGTTTAATGACCATATCCGTGTCAGTCAAGACAATGCAGCAGCGGCCGCCCAAGCCGACATCGTGCTCTTGGCTGTGAAACCTTGGGCCGTAGCCGAAGTGGTGGAGGAGATACGTCCCGTCCTTGACCTCGATCGCCAGATATTGGTGTCTGTAGCTGCGGGTGTGGCACTGGACGAGTTGGTCGGGATGGTCAATGCCTCTCCCTACGGGGAGCGGTGCAGTAAGCATCTCCCCCTCTTCCGTGTAGTGCCCAACACGGCTGTGGAGGCACTCTGCGGAGTCTCCTTCATCGCGGCACATGGCGCTACGGCCGAGCAGACCGAGCAGATACGTCTCCTGTTCGCAGCTTTGGGGTATGCCCTTGTGGTTGACGAGAAACTCATACCGGCTGGCACGGCATTGGCCTCGTGCGGCATCGCTTTCGCCATGCGCTACATCCGTGCAGCTATGGAGGGTGGGGTAGAGTTGGGATTCCGCCCCGAGGAGGCGGCTCGCATCGTGGAGCATACGGTGAAGGGAGCAGCTACCTTGCTTCTTGAGGCCGGTGCACATCCCGAAGCCGAGATTGACAAGGTGACGACTGCTGGTGGCATCACCATCAAGGGGCTCAATGCCATGGAGAAGGCGGGATTTACCGCAGCAGTGATTGACGGACTAAAAGCTAGCCGTGTATGAAGCGTATAGCCGTAAAGATTGGTAGCAATGTGCTGACCCGCCGCGATGGCACGCTCGACTTCACCCGTATGTCGGCCCTCGTCGACCAGGTAGCCGAACTGCATAAGCGGGGCATACAGGTTGTGCTGGTGTCGTCGGGTGCCGTAGCCTCGGGACGCAGCGAGATAGCTCCGTCACATACGCTCGACGAGGTGTCGTCGCGACAGCTCTACTCGGCCATCGGACAGGCCAAGCTGATGGGCAAGTACTATACCCTCTTCCGTGAGCATGGTATCACCTGCGGACAGGTGCTCACCACCAAGGAGGGACTCGACAAGGCTGACCACTACGTCAACCAGCAACGCTGCATGGAGGTGATGCTTGCCGAGGGGGTGATACCCATCGTGAATGAGAACGACACACTCTCCATCACTGAACTCATGTTTACCGACAACGACGAGCTCTCCGGGCTGATGGCGCAGATGATGCAGGTGGACCAGCTCGTCATCCTCAGCAATATCGACGGCATCTACGACGGCAATCCTGCCGACCCGCAGAGTCGTGTGATCCGTTCGGTATCTGCTGCCGACGATATGGAGCAGTATATACAGAGTGGCAAGTCTTCGCTCGGGCGGGGCGGTATGCTCACCAAATGCCATATCGCCCGCAAGGTAGCTGCCGAGGGTATCCCCGTGGTCATTGCCAATGGCAAGAGCGAAGACATACTGCTACGCCTCATTGACCAGCCTGGAGATACCATCTGCACGAGATTTCAACCTCTAAACTTTAAGGATTAATGGTTATAGCCGTGAGCCGTGAGCAATGAGCCGTGAACTCCTAACTTCTAATTCCTAACTTCTAATTCATTAAACAAAATGTCCCCCTACGACCTCATCATACAAGCTAATGAAGCAACCTCTGCCTTGGCTGCTCTCTCCGATAATGCTATCAATGCCCTGCTCCGCGATACTGCTGCGGCATTGCGCACGCATCGTGCCTCCATCCTCGAGGCCAACCGCCTCGACTTGGAGCGTATGGAACCGTCGAACCCCAAGTATGACCGTCTGTTGCTCACCGAGGAGCGCATTGATGGTATCGCCTCTGACATGGAGCATGTGGCTACACTGCCCTCACCCCTCGGCATTACCTACAGCACAGCAGAGCGCCCCAATGGCATGACCATCCGCAAGGTAAGCGTACCCTTCGGGGTCATCGGCATCATCTATGAGGCACGCCCCAATGTGACGGCCGATGTGTTTGCACTCTGCATCAAGAGCGGCAACGTGTGTCTGCTCAAGGGAGGCTCCGATGCCGAGTGCACCAATCGCAAGATGGTGGAAATCATCCATGGCGTACTCAAGGAACACGGCATCGACACCGCTGTGTGTACCCTTCTTCCCGCTCATCGCGAGGCTACGGCTTGTCTGCTCGGTGCAGTGGGCAAGGTCGACCTCATCATACCGCGCGGGAGCAGTGCCCTCATCAACTATGTGCGCGACAATGCCCGTGTGCCGGTCATCGAGACCGGTGCCGGTATCTGCCACACCTATTTCGATGAGGCTGGCGACACAGGCAAGGGTGCTGCCATTGTCGAGAATGCCAAGACACGCCGTGTGAGCGTGTGCAATGCGCTCGACTGCCTCATCATCCACCGCAGCCGTTTGGCCGACCTGCCTGCGCTGTGTGCCCCCTTGGCCGACAAGAACGTCATCCTCTATGCCGATCGTGAAGCCCATGAGGCACTCAGCCGGCACTATCCCTCTCCTCTGTTGGCCGAAGCCACCAATGAGCATTTCGGCATCGAGTTCCTCGACTACAAGATGAGTATCCGCACCGTGGGCAGCCTTGACGAGGCTCTGCGCCACATCGCACGCTACAGCTCGCGTCACAGTGAATGTATCGTGAGCGAGGATGATGCTGCCATCCGTCGTTTCCAACATGCCGTCGATGCGGCTTGCGTATATGCCAATGTCTCCACTGCCTTCACCGATGGCGCACAGTTCGGCTTCGGTGCCGAGATAGGCATCTCTACCCAGAAACTCCACGCCCGAGGTCCCATGGCACTGCCCGAGCTCACTACCTATAAGTATATCATAGAGGGTGACGGACAGGTGCGCAACGGATAGACAATTCAGACGAATTCCCAAGAATCAGGTCATCATGTTCTTCGTCGCTACCACTGCGCAAAAAGTTTAGTTTTTCTTCATTTCGCGTTAGTCGCGCGCTAATTTCTATATAGCGAGACTCCAGTCCCACTGTATTGGGACTGGAATTTCTGTATACTGAGACTGCAATCTCTCTATGGTGAGATTTGAGTCTCACTTTGCTGAAATTATTTGGTACAGGGACGCAATGTCTTTAATACTATATGCAATGCCGGCAACTCGGCACATAGGATTCACTTCTTTTCTTACCTATCGTGTCAGCGAGAACTTGAGCGATACGCCGAAGTCGTGGGTTGAGGTGGGGTATGACGAGGCGGACACGACGGGGATGTTGGTCTGGTGGTCGTAGTAAGCGTTCAGCGTGAGCATGCGCGAGAAGGTGTAGTCGGCCGAGAGGGAGATCTTCAGGGCCTTGTTGCCGCTGGTGGCTTGGGTGGTGATGTCCTGGATGTTACGGCACAGGGCACTCTGGTCGCGCCACGAAAGGTCGGCACGCAGGTTGAGGTCGTTGCTCACGCGGCCACGGGCACCGCCTGTGGGGCGCTTGCCTACTCCGAAGAGCTTCACGTTGGTCATCTTGTAGCCTACGCCGAAGACGATGTCGTCGGAGTTGGTCTCGACGAGCTGCACGGAAGACATACTGAGGTTCATCACGCGGCTCTTGTTGTACTGCAGCTTCATGGTCATGTTGTTGAGCAGGGTGACGTCGACACCCACGAGGGGCGAGAACTGCTCGTTGATACTCACGGCAGTGATGTCGAACATCGACGAGGGCAC
>JAFQLT010000038.1 GCA_017396545.1 Bacteroidaceae bacterium
ATTCGTAGAGGAAGATGATTTATCAAGCGGATACAACTATTTGCATCCTTTACTCACTTATTTTGCTTTTGAAGGAACAGGAACTAGAGATTCAGAGAAGCCAGCCGAATTGATTTTGGAATTCCAAGATCCACTCAACCAGAGCAGTTGGATATTCTATACTAAAGACACATATATTAGAGCCGTGTGGAACAGATTGAAATTTTCAATACGTGGGAAAGGACTTACAGAAAGCAATAAGATAGACGCAAAAAATACGCCTTGGATAAGGTGTATAGATGGGAAAGAAAAAGGGACTTTGAATGTTAGAGTAGAAAAATGATGACATTATTGATTTAAGGGGTAATTATGTGCAAGAGACTTTTAAATTTTTTCCGTAAAGACCCATTGCTCAAGCATTTTACGGATAGATCAAATCAATTTGATTTAACTCCTGTATATATACAAAAATACGATAAAAATGGTTGCCCTAATCCAAAATATGAGCCTGTACAGGCTATTGCATCCAAACTTGGTTGTGAAAATGTCAAGAATATAGCTTTAACAGGTCCATATGGCTCAGGAAAAAGTTCTGTATTAAAAACCTTGGTGCACGATTTTGGCAAAGCTAAGTATCTAAACATCTCATTAGCGACATTGGAAGATGACACCTTTTATCAAGGAACAGAAGAAAATAGTAAAGGTGGAAAAGAAACTCAAAGCAAAGGCCGTGACGGAAGTAACAGCAAGGAATCAACACAAGAAAAAGAATCTATAAACCATTTGATTGAATATAGCATTCTACAACAAATTATATATAAGGAAAAATCTCATAAACTCCGCCAATCAAGACTAAAAAGAATCCAAAATATAAAATGGGGAAAAGCGCTGTTTGTTGGCGCTTTATTAGTAACTTCCATTATTGCAGGCATTGTACTTTTCAAACCAGATTTCTTAATGGTTGAAATACTTTGCGATATATTTTCATGCAATAGAATATGGGAAAAAATATGGAGTGTTTTATGTCTATTGTATCTTATTGCTGTGTCTGTATATATTGTTGGGTTTGTTATAATATCTACTTATAATGCAAGGATAAACAAATTCAACATTAAAAACGGCGAAATTGACATTAAGGAAAATACTTCAATCTTTAATAAACATCTAGATGAAATTATTTACTTCTTTGAAGTTACTAAGTATAATGTAGTAATCATTGAAGATTTGGACAGATTCGAGACTAACCATATCTTCCTTAAATTAAGAGAAATAAATCATCTATTAAATGCCTCCAACTCCATTGGAAGACGAATCGTTTTCATATATGCAGTTAGGGATGATCTTTTTAGCGACATCAATAGAACTAAGTTCTTCGATTATATAGTACCTGTAATTCCTGTCATAAACTCTTCCAATGCATCAGATAAACTGTTAGCAGCATTAAGAGAAAAGGGTATTGACGATATTTCCGAAAAAGTATGTAAGGACCTCGGGCTATACTTAGATGACATGAGGGTGATATATAATATCGTGGATGAATATATACAATATCGCGGCAAGTTAGGTGAAAAGATTGAGCAAAGAGTTCTTTTGGGAATGATTGTTTATAAAAACTATTTTCCAAAAGATTTTGCTGAACTACACAATAGAAAAGGTGTAGTGTACAAAATTATATCCAGCAAAAAAGAGTATGCCAAAGAGATAACATTAGCACAAGAAAAAGAAAGAAGAAAGCTTGAAGAGAAATGTGCCGAAGAAATAATCAAGCATCAAAACCTGACAGGAAAGGAGTTAAGAAGTGTTTATGTTATGGAGTACATAAAACAAGAACCTATGATTTGTTGGTTTTATGATGGATCTGATAAATATTCCATAACTGACATCGTTAATGATGCAAAACTCTTTGAGAGGTTAAGAAATAATGAATATAATAAATTTGGATATATAGGGAGAGGTGGTGTTATTTTAACTCCCGAGTTGAAACTTAAATATGAAGATATAGAGCGTTCTGTAAATCCTGAATACACATACCTACAAAGAGTCAATTTCGAGACTGAGATTATCCAACTACTTAAAAAGGATATAAAAAAGATGAATGAGGATATTGAGAGACATCAACAAATGTCCCTTGCTGACTTATTGCAACGATATACCCCAAAAGCTTTTATCACAGATATCGAGCAAATAAACGATAGAAACAAATTAGTAGAGTTCTTAATAAAAGAAGGTTATATTAACGAGTTCTATTACGACTACATCTCATATTTCTATTCAGGAACCTTTACTCCAGAGGATAAAGAATATATTGCAGACTTAAGAATCGGTAATAAGAAGAACTATGATTATCAATTGTACAAGATTGAATCTGTAATAGATGAAATCCCAGAAAAATCTTATGTGAACGGAGGAGTTCTAAATATTACTTTAGTGAAGTATATAGCTGACCATGCCGAGGAAAAAAAATATTCATCTAAATTAGATAGGGTAATAAAATGTATAATAAATCATGCTGAAATAGATTTTGTTTATGCATTTTATGATAGTTATCCCGATTGTTCTATTCTCTTTAAACGACTCTTTGAGAAATGGACATTCTTTGACATGCATCTGTATAACTGTAGAGATTTGGAACCAGATAAGTTTGATGCACTCTTCGAAGTGTATGTTAGATATATTGATTCAGATCTAATTCTTAAAACAAATAGAGAGTTTGATCGTCAAATGTCTAATAGATTTGATTGGATTAATAAACGAATAGATAAAATAGGTTTAGAGAAAATTAAATATCTCACTCAAGAAAGAACTATAATATATGTCAGTTTAGATTGTAAAGATTTGAATTCTGAATTTATGTCATTCGTAATAGAGGGATGTCATTTTGCAAATACTGAAAACAATCTATCTAGGATAATCTCTTTTTTAAATCCAGATAAAGTAGAGATGTTTAAAAAAGCTAGTGTGACGGCTATATTAAGTCTTAATAATGAATCTCTTACAAATGACCTACTTGAAAGCCTACCAGATTATATAGGGCACTTCCCGGAATCTAGTGTGGAAGAAGATGAATGTGGTTTGTTGATAATAGTCCACAATGCACCTTCTGATAATGACATGGTTAGAACTTATTTGTCTAAACAACACAATAAAATAGATTGTTTAGCAGACGTCCCTGAAAAGAAAGGAAAGATATTGAGTATCTCCTCTAATATCGTTAGCCCAAGTTGGGAGAACATAGAAGATTTCGTTAAAGCTTTAGAAGGAGATGCGAGAAATACAGAACTAACTCTATTCATAGAACAGAATATAGATAGTCTATGTACAAAAGATATTCCTCAAACTTTTTCTGAAGAAATCTCAAGAGAATTATTCCTATACTTTATAGGAACAAATATTTTGGCATATTCAACATTTATCAAACTAAGGAAGATGTTTGCTCATCAGTTCGTAGATGTTGATTTGTCCGATTTAGAACATGCCAGGATGTCCCATCTTGTTGATAACAAGACAATAGCGTTTAATGAATATAACTACAAGCAAATATGTGTACACTTTGAAAATCTTACGGAAAGTTTCATTGTCAATAATAAAGGTGATTTTCTCAGAGAAGCAAAGCTCTATGAGATTTCCTCAGAACTTGCAGAGAAGTTATTAGTCAACCAAGCATTCAGTGATACAGAAAAACTGCAGGTTATATCTTTAATACGATCTGAGGCCAAAGTGTCAACAAGAACAGCAAATATCATATGCAAGCTATTTGTCAATGAACCTTTTGAGGATATAAGTGAATCATTGCTCTTGAAATATATGCAACAAGCCGATGATATAGAGCTTAAAGTTAGATTATTTATGCTTTATTCAAATGCAAATGAAGTTAATGATGATTTTATAAAGAAGGGGTTGAATTCGTTGGGAGGGGAGTATGTGAAAATTGCTGCCCAAGAGGGGCATAGGCCCAAAATAAGTAAGGCATACTATAACAAAGAATTGATATTATATTTGCTTCATAGAAATTTTATCTCCACGTATAAAGAGGAAGAAAATTGTTTTCAAATCAATACAAGGAGGAATAATTAAGATTTATCCCCATGCCCGACAAACTGACCCGAGAGCAGCGGCACCGATGCATGGCCAGCATACATAGCCGCGACACCAAGCCGGAGATGACGGTGAGGCGATGGCTCCATAGTCGTGGGTTCCGCTACAGGGTGAACGTGAAGGGATTGCCGGGTACGCCCGACATCGTGCTGCGCAAGTACCGCACGGTGATATTCATACACGGATGCTTCTGGCATGGGCACGAGGGATGCCGATACTTCGTGATGCCCAAGAGCAACACGGACTTCTGGACACAGAAAATAGCACGCAATCAGGAGCGCGACCAGGAGCGTCGCACCCAGCTGCGACAGATGGGGTGGCACACCATCGTCATCTGGGAATGTCAGCTCAAGCCCAAGAGACGCGAGGCCACACTTGCCGAACTGGAGCACCTGCTGCACAAGACCTACCTCGACAACCTGCGTCCACGCAAAGCGGTGACATACGCCTTCGACACTGAGCCTGCGCCTCTCGCTGCGGAAGAGCATGTGGGGTATGGGGCAATTGACAAATGACAATTGGCAAGTGACAAATGACAAATGACAAATGACAAGTGATAATTCACAATGAATAGAAATCAGTGATAATCCGCAAAATCTGTGTCATCTGTGTGCCATTAAAAACGAAGACGAAAACGAAAACTGAGCAATGAAGAAAATCGAAGTAGTTGCCGCCATCATCCAGCACGAAGGGAAGTACCTGGCCACGCAGCGCGGGTATGGCGACTATAAGGGGCAGTGGGAGTTCCCCGGCGGTAAGATGGAGCCGGGCGAAGCGCGTGAGGAGGCTTTGGTGCGCGAGATACGCGAGGAACTGCGCATGGAGATAGTGCCCGAGCGGTGGCTCTGCACCACGGAGCATGATTACCCCACCTTCCACCTCACCATGCACTGCTACCTGTGCCGCATCATGGAGGGTACGCCCCAGCTCACAGAGCACTTGGCAGCCCGGTGGCTCGCTCCCGAAGAGCTGCACTCGGTGGAGTGGCTGCCAGCGGATGTGGAAGTGACTTCTCGAATTCTAAATTCTGAATCTTGAATGTTGAATAATGAAAGGTTTAGGATTATAGGGCAGGTATGTGTGTTCGTAAATTCGAAGTTCGTCGGTTTTTGCAGTTTTACTTGCGTAATTTACTGATAAGACGTATTTTTGTAAGAAACTAACAATTCATAAGGATCTCTTATTAGTTTTGCTAAGCCAAGAGGACGAACAATTTGATAAGAGCATAAATACGAAGAGCATAATGTATAAGGTATCTATCCGATTCTTTAATGACCGCAAGGTGCGTGCTGTATGGGACGAAGAACACTGCAAGTGGTGGTTCTCGGCTACTGATATCGTGCGGGCCATCAACAATGAGGATGATTATGCAAAAAGTCGTAACTATTGGAAGTACTTGAAAGGAAAATTCGTTAAGGAAGGTATCCAACTGGTTAGTGCCACTAACCAGTTCAAATTCGAGGCTCCCGATGGCAAGATGAGAAAAGCCGATGTGTTGGATGCCGAGAATGTGCAACTATTGGCCAAACACTATCCCAATAACAGGGCAAATGACTTTCTTGACTGGTTCGTATATAGCGACAATAGCCTTGATGGGCAAAGCAAAAAGAAGGCCTACACGCTTATCGAAAGTGGATTGCTGGATAGCATGGAGCCTGGTACTATAAGTTCACTGCAGCAGATACATGCCTATCTCTTTGGTGGATTGTATGACTTTGCAGGACAGATACGAACCAAAAGAATATGGAAGGACGGTACCTTGTTTTGTCGTGCCGAATATCTTCCAGAGAACCTGAGGATGATAGAGCAGATGCCCGAAACCAACTTTGATGAGATTGTCAACAAGTATGTGGAGATGAATGTGGCACACCCATTCATGGAAGGCAATGGACGATCAACACGTATTTGGCTCGACCTTATCTTTAAGAAACGCTTAAAGATGTGCGTGGACTGGAGTAAGATTGACAAAAAGGATTATCTGGAAGCCATGCGCAGAAGTACGACAGATGCCCGACCCATTAAGGCACTGCTGCAAGGAGTAATGACCGATCGCATTGATGACCGTGAAATCTTCATGAAGGGCATAGATTACTCGTGTTATTACGAAGAACACGAGGATTGACTTATAATCATTAAAGTTCGGAAATTTCCATGCCCGACAAGATGACACAAATAGAACGGATACGGCACATGGAGGAGCTGTATGACCTGGCAACGGAGGCGATGAAGGAGCAGCCCATGAGCGCCAGCACACATGCCAAGGCACAGGAGGCCATGGCCGAGCTTGCCGCATACTACGGCAGCGACGAGTGGAAGCAGGACTTTGCCGATGACGAGGCAGGCCTCCTACCCAAGGACCTGAAGCGCGGGGTGCTCTCGGAGGATGGGTTGTGGAACTTGCTCAGCGAGGAACGGTGAACGTTTAACGATGACGATAACGAAAACTTAGCAACTTCAACGAAGTTAACAGACAACAGTAAACCGCGCTGTAAGCGCTTTAACCAGCGACAAAGGAGCGATTAACCGTGCTGAGCACTTTAACCGAAGCGCAGCTTCTTTAACCAGCACCGAAGGTGCATACTCTAAACTCTAAACACTAAACACTAAACCATTCTCTTGCATGTATCAATCATTATATGTAATTTTGCACTATACAAAGGTCATGAGAGGGGGAGTTTGCCAAACTATATATATGAATAAAAGATACTGCCCCGATGATACAACTCAGAAATATCAATAAGACTTACAACAATGGCTCGCCGCTGCATGTGCTCAAGGGCATAGACCTGGACATCGCAGAGGGGGAGTTTGTGGCTATCATGGGTGCGTCGGGGTCGGGCAAGTCGACGCTGCTCAACATTCTGGGTATTCTCGACGACTACGACGAGGGTGAGTACCGACTGGGCGGACAGCTCATCAGGAACCTGAGCGAGACGCATGCCGCAGGATACCGCAACAGGATGATAGGATTCATATTCCAGTCGTTCAACCTGATACCCTTCAAGAATGCGCTGGAGAATGTGGCGCTGCCGCTGTTCTACCAGGGCGTGGGGCGCAGCAAGCGCAATCAGCTGGCACTGGAGCATCTCGACAAGTTTGGCCTGAAGGACTGGGCACACCACTACCCCAATGAGCTCTCGGGCGGACAGAAGCAACGCGTGGCCATAGCACGCGCGCTCATCACACAGCCACAGATCATACTGGCCGACGAGCCTACGGGAGCGCTCGACAGCAAGACGTCGATAGAGGTGATGCAGATACTCAAGGAGCTGCACCGGGAGGGCATGACCATCGTGGTGGTGACACACGAGAGCGGCGTGGCGTATCAGACGGAGAAAATCATCCACATCAAGGATGGACTGATAGAGCGTATCGAGCGGAACGACGAGGGCGGCAAGAGTCCCTTCGGCATGGACGGTATCATGAAATAGGAGACGACGACGATGCTGGACACACTACAGGAGATCTGGGGATCCATACGCCGAAACAAGATGCGCACCATAGCCACGGGGTTTGCCGTGGCCAGTGGCATATTCCTGATGATCATACTGCAGGGAGCCAGCAATGGCATCATACACACGCTGGAGAAGAACAGCGGCGACTTTGCCTTCGACGTGATACAGGTGTGGGGCGGACATACCTCACTACCCCACGGCGGATGGAACGAGGGCCGACGCATCAGACTCGACGAGCGCGACATGGCGCTGGCAACGGAACAGATGGATAGGCATGTGGTGTCGGCAACGGCCGATGTGTCGCAGGGCGGACTGGTGGCCTCGGTGGGGGCCAACTACATGAGTGTGAGCCTGCAGGGCGTGTACCCCGACTATGCCGAGATAGAGGGCATGAACATCACGCAGGGGCGCTTCGTGAACAAGATCGACATGGACGAGAAGCGCAAGGTGGTGATGATGAGCGAGGACAATGCCAAGAACCTGTTTAAGGACCATGCATCGCCCATCAACCGCAACGTGAAGATAGGCAAGGGCTACTACAAGGTGGTGGGGCTATATAAGTCGAACTCGATGTTTACCGACAACAACATGTATGCCCCATACACCACGGTGCAGACGATATTCAACAAGGGGCGCACCATCAACAGCATCACCATGAAGACCAGAGAGCTGGAGACGATGGAGGCGAATGCGGAGTTTGAGCAGGCGTTTCGCCATGCCATGAGCCACACGCACGACTTCGACCCCGACGACAAGCGGGCGATATGGATGTGGAACTCGGCCACGCAGAATGAGCAGATAAGCATGGCATCGAACATGCTGAGCACGTCGTTCTGGGTACTGGGACTGCTCACCCTGATAAGCGGCGTGGTGGGCGTGAGCAACATCATGCTCATAGCGGTGAAGGAGCGCACACATGAGTTTGGCATACGCAAGGCGCTGGGCGCCAAGCCCCGAAACATCATCGGCATGGTGATGCTGGAGAGTGTACTGATAACGGCCATCTTCGGATACATAGGAATGCTGGCAGGCGTAGGGTTCTGCGAGATTATGGACGCCACGGTGGGCAATCACATGCTCGACGTGGGCATACTGAAGCAGGAGATATTCATCGACCCCACGGTAGACATCGCTACCTGCGTAAGAGCTACATGCATCATCATCGTGGCTGGTGCGCTGGCAGGATTCTTCCCCGCACGCAAGGCGGCCAAGGTGAAGCCCATAGAGGCACTCAGAGGATAGGAAACATGTATTGACAATAAGGAGAGCAAAGGTGAGAATACGCATCGACAGAGACCAATGGGGCGAGATATACGACTCGCTGACACGGAACAAGACCCGGACACTGCTGACAGCATTCGGCGTGTTCTGGGGCATCTTCATGCTGGTGCTGCTCATGGGTGGCGGCAAGGGACTGGAGTCGATGCTGGCCGAGAACTTCGCTGGATTTGCCACCAACTCGGGATTCATAGGCTCATCGCGCACGAGCGAGCCCTACAAGGGGTTCCGCAAGGGAAGGTGGTGGAGCATGAACACCGACGACGTGGAGCGCATCCGACGCGTGGTGCCGGAGATCGACATCGTGACACCCCTGGTATCGCGATGGGGATGCACCGCCATGAACGACAACAAGCAGATGGGCGTGACGGTGAAGGGCATATACCCGGAATATGATGTGATAGAAAACCCCGAGATAAAGTATGGGCGCTCAATCAACAAGGTGGACATCTACGAAAGCCGCAAGGTGTGTATTCTGGGTAGCCGCATCGTGGAGGAGCTCTACGTGGGCGAGGAGGACCCGTGCGGAAGGTTCATACAGATTGATGGCGTGTTCTACAAGATCGTGGGCGTCAGCGGCAAGGGCAGCGAGGGCATGTCGATCAACGGAAACCCTGCGACAAGTGTCATCATCCCCTTCACCACACTGCAAAAGGCCTACAACAGGGGCAAGAGGATAGACCTGCTGTGCTTCACCGTACGCAAGGGGTACAACATTGCCGAGGTGCAGGACAAGGTGGAGCAGATACTCAAGCATGCACACTCCATCAGTCCCACCGACACGCAGGCCGTGATCAAGGTGAATGCCGAGGCTATATTCGGACTCATCGACAGCCTCTTCGTAGGGGTGAGCGTACTGGTGTGGCTCATTGGACTGGGCACGCTGATATCGGGTGCCATAGGCGTGAGCAACATCATGGTGGTGACCGTGAAGGAGCGCACCACAGAGATAGGCATACGCAGAGCCATAGGAGCCACACCGGCCGATATACTGACACAGATAATGAGCGAGAGCATCGTGCTCACACTGATAGCAGGACTGAGCGGCATCACATTTGCCGTAATATGCCTGCAGGCAATGGAGAATGCAGCACAGCAGTCGTCGCCCGACTCGACCTTCCAGATATCTTTCGGAATAGCCATCGGAGCAACGGCACTGCTGGCCACGCTGGGCGTGGTAGCGGGGCTGGCACCTGCCTCCAGGGCGATGGCCATCAAGCCGGTAGATGCGATGAGAGAGGAGTGAGGGTTTGAGGGTTGATGGTTGACGATAACGAAAACGATAACGATAAAAACTAAAACAACAAGATATGAAGAAAATAATCAAATGGGCTACTGTAGCCATCATCGCATCGGTATTCATCGGTACATTCGTGTTTCTGTACCAGAAGTCGTTGCCCCAGCAGAGCAGGTACGAGACCAACCTGGCCACGATAAAGGACCTGCAGAAGACGACCATCATCACGGGAAAGATTGAACCCAGAGACGAGGTGAACATCAAGCCGCAGATATCGGGTATCATCACCGAACTGTATAAGGAGGCAGGAGAGATGGTGGCAAAGAATGAGGTGATAGCCAAGGTGAAGGTGATACCCGACATGGGCAACCTGAGCGCTGCAGAGAACAGGGTGTACCTGGCAAACCTTGCCTTCAAGCAGGCACAGACCGACCACGAGCGCATGAAACGACTCTACAACGACAAGGTGATATCGGCCGAAGACTTCGAGAAGTCGGAGATGGCATTCAAGCAGGCCGAAGCAGAGAAGAACGGCGCTGAAGATGCACTCAACATCGTGCGCGACGGCATATCGCTGAGCAATGCCAACATGAGCACCACGCTCATACGCTCCACCATAGACGGTCTGATTCTCGACATACCGGTCAAGGTGGGCAACTCGGTGATTCTGAGCAACTCGTTCAACGACGGTACCACCATAGCCACGGTGGCCGACATGTCGGATCTCATCTTCAAAGGCATGATCGACGAGACCGAGGTGGGACGCATACATCAGGACATGCCGGTAGACATCACCGTGGGTGCCATACCCGACCTGCACCTCACAGCCATACTGGAGTATATATCGCCCAAAGCCATCGAGGAGAACGGTGCCAACCAGTTTGAGGTGAAGGCGGCCATCACACTCCCCAACGACGTGACCATACGCTCGGGCTATAGCGCCAATGCCGAAATCGTGCTCGACGGGGTGAAGGGGGCTGTCACCATACCGGAATCGTCGCTCGAGTTCTCTGGCGACAGCGTATTCGTATATCTGCTCACCGACAGCATCAAGCAGACCTACGTGCGCCAGCAGGTGACCACAGGCATCAGCGATGGCGTGAACATCGAGATCAAGAGCGGCATCAAAGCCAACGACAAGGTGAGAGGGATAGAGGTGAAAGATTAACGTGGAACGTGGAACGAGGAACGATTAACGTGCAACGATGACGATGACGAAAACGATGCGATAACGATGACGATAACGAAAACTTAGCAACTTCAACGAAGTTAACAGACAACAGTAAACCGCGCTGTAAGCGCTTTAACCAGCGACAAAGGAGCGATTAACCGTGCTGAGCACATTAACCGAAGCGCAGCTTCTTTAACCGGCACCGAAGGTGCATACTCTAAACTCTAAACCCTAAACTCTAAACCCTACAAAAACATGAGACGCAAGCATATCACCATAGCACTGATGCTGGTAGCCTGTAGCGCCACGGCACAGCAGGAATGGACACTGAGCCAATGCATAGAGCATGCCATAGTCAACAACATCACCATAAAACGCCAGGAGGCTAACGTCAAGTCGCAGGAGTTGTCGCTCAGCTCGGCCAAGAGCAGCCGACTGCCTGGAGTGAGCGCATCGGCAGGGCAGAACTTCAACTTCGGACGCGGACTGACCATCGACAACACCTATATCAACAGCAATACGCAGAGCACGGGATTCAACATCGGCGCCGACATGCCAATCTATACTGGCGGACAGATTGCCAACAACATAAAGGCCCGCAAGCTGGACCTGCTGGCAGCGATGTCGGACCTCGAGTATGCCAAGGAGCACATCAGCATACAGGTGGCATCGGCCTATCTGGAGGCGCTCTTCCAAAAGGACCTGCTGGAGGTGTCGGAGCAGCAGGCGCAGCTGAGCAAGGAGCAGGAGCGGCGCATCGAGGCACTGTTTGCAAACGGCAAATGTGCCGAGACCGAGCTGGCAGAGATAAGGGCCACCGTGGCCAATGATGAGCTGTCGCTGACCCAGCAGCAAAACAGCTACACGCTGGCACTGCTCACCCTGTCGCAACTGCTCGAACTCCCTACACCCGAGGGATTCGAAATAGCTAAGCCCGAGGTCGCGGACCTGGGAAGCATGGTACTCGCCCACCCCGACGAGATATACGCCGAGGCCATCATGACAAAACCACAGATAGAGGCCGAGAACATCAGGCTACAGAGTGCCGAGCGCAACATACGCATCGCACAGAGCGGATACTACCCCAAAGTAAATTTCGGCACAGGCATAGGCACCAACTACTATAAGGCATCGGGACGCACATCGCCCTCATTCGGCGACCAGATGCGCGACAACCTCAACAACAGCATTTCGCTGTCGCTATCTGTGCCCATCTTCAACCGTTTCTCTACACGCAATCAGGTGAGCTCGGCCAGACTGCAGTACCATAATCAGCAACTCAAACTCGACGAGACCCACAAGTCGCTCTACAAGGAGATACAGCAGGCCTACTACAATGCACTGGCAGCACAGAAGCAATGCATCAGCAGCCAGCAGGCCGAGAAGGCAAGCACCTTGTCGTTTGCCCTGATGGAGAAGAAATATGCCGCAGGCAAGGCCACAGCAACAGAATACCAGGAATCGAAGACCGCCCTGTTCAGAGCCACCACCAATCGCCTGCAAGCAGAATACACCTTCCTCTTCAGACACAAGATCCTGAACTTCTATCGAGGGGAGGAGCTGTAATGTGAACGAGGAACGTGGAACGTGGAACGATTAACGTGGAACGTTTAACGATTAACGTTTAACGAAAAACACTAAACCCTAAACACTAAACCCGAAACGCTCAACACTAAACTCTAA
>JAFQLT010000039.1 GCA_017396545.1 Bacteroidaceae bacterium
CTGGGGGTGTCCTCGTCAAGCGACTATGAATCAGAGCATTCGGGAGTACACGGTCAGCTGGTCAACTGATTTCGGGAAACCTATAATAATGTGGGTCAAAAACGGGTAAGCCCAATAGTTTTAGTGGCTCTACCCATCAAGGAAATCGGGTATACCCTCGCAGAGCAAAGGATATACCCGATTTTCGACGATATACTTGCAATAAGTTGCTTCCACAGGTAATGGTAGCGCATTTCGCATCGGCCCCCTTAAAGAGGGAGAGTGCAGGACTGTTCTTTAAGATCGTTAAGTCGCGTTTTAAGATGGCTTGCTTGCTCGGCAGAGTTCAAATACTACAACTGAGCAGCAATCTTATCCCGTGTAGCCTGAGTAGCAGGGACGAGGGGCAGACGCAAGACATCCTGCAACATGCCACGCAGCTCCATCAGGCACTTCACACCGGCGGGATTGCCATCGACGAAAAGCAGCTTGTACAATTCGGCAAAGCGCTTGTCGATAGCCTCGGCGGCAGCAAAGTCGGCAGCCTGGGCAAGGTGAACCAATTCGGCAAACTCTGCTGCATAAGCATTGCCAAGAACAGAGATCACACCATCGGCACCGCTCTTGATGAGCGGAAGGGTGATGCCGTCATCGCCAGAGAACACCTTGAATCCCTCAGGACGATGACGCAGGATATACTCTATCTGCTCTATATTGCCCGATGCCTCCTTAACACCTACCACGTTCTTGAAGTCGGAAGCCAATCGCAAAGTCGTTTCGGGAAGCATGTTCACTCCCGTACGCCCAGGCACATTGTAAAGAATGATTGGGAGATCGGTAGCCTCGGAGATAGCTTTGAAGTGAGCATACATACCTGCCTGTGTCGGCTTATTGTAGTAAGGCACCACGGAGAGTATAGCATCCACATCGTCCAGCCTGTCACCAGACAACTGCTTCACGATACTGCGCGTGCAATTACCACCGTACCCGAGCAAGATAGGCAAACGTCCCGCATTGCGTTCCACAACGGCTTTGCGCACAGCACACTTCTCTTCCTCACTGAGTGTAGGAGTCTCGGCAGTGGTTCCAAGCACACAGAGAAAGTCGGTGTGGCTCGCTATCTGATAATCGACCAAACGGTCCAATGCTTCGTAATCGACCTCACCGGTTGCATCGAATGGAGTGACAAGAGCCACCCCCATACCATATAAATCCTTTTTTTCCATAATCTTCATATATAGAAACATTTACTCAAATACGAATAGTTCTGACGGTGTCGTGCGCTTCAATGCAGCCAAGTAAACATCCTTACCGGGAATAATGCCTACCCCACGAAGTTCCCATTCAACCGTCTTAAAAGCCAACTCGGGGTGGTTGTTCTCGCGACTGAGATGACAGAGCCAGATATACTTAAGATGCTCGGTAAGGTTGGCTGCAAGAAACTTAGCCGTGGCCTTATTGCTGAGGTGACCGTTAGGCCCCGATATACGTTCCTTAAGATATTGGGGATAGGAACCATGTGCCAACATCTCTTCATCGTAGTTAGCCTCGATAATCAGATAATGGGCACGGGCGATATAGCCAGCCACCGTATCGGTGATATGCCCCAAGTCGGTAATAAAGCAGAATACCTTACCATCACATTCTACGAGATAACCTACATTGTCGCTACCATCGTGAGGCACCTCGAAAGCTGTGATACGAAAATCACGGAGACGATGCGTCTCCTCCTTTTCCACATAACGCATACATGACACTAACTTCTGGGTCATACAATAGTTGCGGTTGATGCCCACGTGTGTTTCCCGAGTGGCATAGATGGGGATATTATAGCGCTCGCCCAAGGTCCCAAGCGATTTGATATGGTCGGCATGGTCATGGGTGACAAACACCCCCATGATAGACTCAAATGAAAGCCCTACATCCTTCAGTACACTCTTGATGGTACGCACCGGTATACCTGCATCAATAAGGATACCGTAGTTGTCAGTACCAAGGTAGAAGCAGTTACCGCTACTTCCACTCGCAAGACAGATAAAATTAAGTTTCATATTGTGTTTCTTTTAAAATTCATTTAATGATTCTCATCTACATCATGTATCAGAACGGATAACCCACAGCAAAGTGCCAAGCAAAATCACGCTTGAGACGGGGATTAACGACAGGATAGCGCAGAGGACCTTCCTTATATATAGGATTGACTGCCTTCATGGCTGCATCTATACGCAGCACAAGAAAGTTGAGGTCGAGACGCACACCCATACCATACGATACGGCAATCTGCTTGTAAAACTCATTCCACAAGAATACTCCTCCCGGCTGATCCGAATAATTGTACATGGTCCAGATGTTACCGGCATCAACAAAAAGTGCACCATCAAGTTTCCAAAACATATGCATACGGTACTCCAAACTGAGATCAAGCTTTATATCTCCCGATTGGTTGATATAGTCAATGGTCCCATTACGGCCGACATAGCTACCTGGCCCCAATCCGCGTACAGCCCAACCTCGAACGCCATTAGCACCTCCACCATAATATCGCTTCTCAAAAGGAAGCATACGGGAGTTACCATAGGGATAGGCTACACCAGCCTCTACGTGAAATAGGAGATTGTTGCGACGGCCAAGACTCATGTTCATTGTCCATGCGACATCAGTCTTCAGGTATTGTGCAAATGCCAGATTGAACAGTTGGTACTGACCTATAGAATCACGTTCCTGCTCCGATGCCACAGAGAGCAGATAAAGCAGATTTCCCGAAGTCTCCACACTAGCACGCACCGAATGGGACACATCAAAGTAATCCATAGTAATCCCCGCATTGGGAGAGGTATAATAGAAATCGTAGCCTGTGCGGAAAATAAACAGATCCTCATAATTGAATTTCATGATAGAGTTTCTGCTGTTGTATTGATCGAGATAAGTCTCAATGAAGTAGTTATCTTTGCGCGGCACTGACACATAGTTTATCCCCAACAGGTCATAGCGATGCCTGATCTGCCGATTAGTATTCCAAAGATAGCTCCATGATGCCGAAAACACATTACGGTCAAATTCGGGACGTGTCTGCGCATTATACTGCAGGTCAAGTTGCGTAGTTGCCATACTGCGGCGCTGCACCTCGTCACGTACAAACGGCAGTATGAATCGCGGGAAATTAAGGCTCATATCCGCTCCATACTCAAAAAACATACCCTCCTCATAATCTGCCAAATGAGTAATATTCTCATATGCGCCACGGATCTTTAGAGCAAAAGTCTCCGAACCACGGAAGAGGTTGCGATGGGTGAATGAGAAAGCAGCCGAAGCACCCACATCCCCCGCCGTATTGGTGAAATCGACTTCTGTACTCAGAGATATTCTTTTTGCCGGATTCAAGGTTATATGGCAATTCAAGGTACTGTCATTCACCTTCTCAAAATTGATATTTGTGTATTTCAGGGCTTTCAAGCGTCCATACGAAGCATAAGACTTCTTCACCATATTTACATCATATACCATATCCGGTGCTATATGGGAGGCATACCTTACCGTTGAGAAGCGGAATGGAGATTTGCCGTCAAACAAGAAGTACTCGTTACCAACCCGAACCGTATCTGGGAATACATAAGAGTTCTGGTATGCAAAAGATGTAGGATACATGAGGTATTTCACCTTACCGATTCTATACTTGTTCCAAAACGTATATGCAGATTCACCCATTGCCGGTTCTTGAGAAAACATACCGGAGCGTACACGCACAGTTAGCGCCACATTCGACGAGTTGCGGACTGTATCAGCTAAGTAGGAGATATAGTCTTTCTTAAATCCATAGTAACCTTTACTCTGCAATAGAGAAGCTAACCGTGTGCGTTCATCATTCAGGACATTGGCATCGAACGGCATACCCACCTTCACAGGAGAGTTCACTGTATCAGCAAGAATATACTCCAACAGTACCGTATCCAGACATGCATAACGTAACGATGATATACGATACTGACGTCCTGGATGCGCATAATAATTCACCTGCGCCTTATGTTTGCGATAGAAAGTTTCTGAGGTTACCTCAGCCTTCAAATACCCCTGATTGACCAAGGTCTGCTCCATCGCTTCACAGCTCTTATGCACCAAGGTATCATTATACACACGTGGAGCCTCACCGATATTGCGCAACGCACGATTGACAAAATGATTACGCTTACCCGAAAGACTATATACTCTCAATGGTAAACGGAAAAGACCGAACGTACGGATATTCGGTTGTTGACGCACCTTTGACTTCAAAGAAGAGACCACCTTCGGATTCTCCTCAGAGATGACTCTTACCTCATCCAGCAAATAGGCATTTTCCGGCAGATGGCGCGACACTGAACAAGAAGACAATGCCACGACTATCATCCCTACAAAATAAAGATATTTGCTTCTGCTCACGTTCATTTATCCTGTATATTTACACCCACGGCCAAAATTCCGCAAATTATCTTGCAAACTTACACAAAATTTCTCGTTTTTTATGTAAGTTTGCAGTGTTTTTTGACAAACGATATAGTGTAAAAACAATAACGCATGTTAAGCAAAGCCAAAATCAAACTCATACAGTCATTAGAACAGAAAAAAAAACGCAGCGAAGAACAGTTGTTTGTCGCTGAAGGCCCAAAAGTCGTAGGTGACCTGCTCCCCTTTTTTACCTGCCGCCTTATCGTAGCCGAAAACAGTTGGCTGAGCACACATTCCACTACTCAAGCAGCAGAGATTGTTGAGGTCACACAAGAAGAACTCCGCAAAGCCAGTTTCCTGAAAGCACCGCAAGAGGTGCTTGCCCTCTTCGAATTGCCTACCTACCCTACCCCACACAGCATTGTATCTGAGGAACTGTGCCTTGCCTTGGACGAAGTACAGGATCCTGGGAATCTCGGTACTATAATTCGCATAGCTGATTGGTTCGGTATACACCATATCTTCTGCTCCACAGGCACCGCTGATGCTTACAGTCCCAAAACAGTACAGGCCTCTATGGGAGCCATTGCACGGGTGAGAGTTCATCATGTGAACTTGCCCGAGTTCCTACAAGACACACGAACCACCCAACCGAAAACACCTATCTACGGAACCGCTCTCGATGGGAATAGCATATACAAGGAACCGCTCTCTACACACGGAATCATCATCATGGGTAACGAGGGAAAAGGTATCAGTAAGCAGATACAGAAAATCATGACCCACAAGCTCTTCATTCCTAACTATCCTGAAGGAAGCACTACTTCCGAGTCACTCAATGTAGCTATCGCCACCGCCATCACTTGCGCCGAATTCCGTAGAAAAAGCCAAGAAGCTACATTGCGCCACTGCCAATTGTAGGCTCTTCTGGTTGATGAGCTTGCAAGAAAGCCTCTTCGCGCAAACGATATTCACTATACTTATGCTGCACCTTGCGCACAAACAGAGTAGTTTCGATACCTGAGAATTTACCGTTACGACAAAGCGAATCTGTATAGTAGATAGAGTCATTCTTGAGACGCAAGTATGTCTCCACATTGTCGTTCCACACATAGCGATTCTTTCCATACTTATCAGCCAACCGCATGGCATCATAAATGTGTCCGAAGCCAGCATTATAGGCAGCAAGCACAAAGTGCATACGCTCGTTCTCGGGCACATGACGGAAAAGGCGTGAGAGATAAATGAAGTAGTCGGTTGCAGCACGCACACTTTCATCAGGATTCTGTTCCATACCTTCAGGAACACCCATGGCACGTGCTGTACGAGGCATCATCTGCATCAGCCCTCGCGCACCTACTGCCGACACGGCAGCCGTATCAAACTTAGACTCCACATAAGCCACGGCAGCAAGCATCTTCCAGTCCCACCCTATAGTATCGGCATACACGCGAAATAAGCTGTCATAAGGCGATATGCTGAATACAGGAAGATCCTCCTCCACTTTCAGGGAGTCAGATTGTTCCAGATATTCTACCGTAATCTCAGGCGGGATGCTCACTACAAATATAGCAGTAACAATGGCTATAGCAATGATGTATACGGTCTTTTCACGCTTGCGCATATTATATCCTTATTATAACTCCTCACATTCGGCCAACCAACTGGCGGCACTAGCATCGCTCGGCATACGCCAGTCACCACGCGGACTCAATGATACACTACCTACTTTGGGGCCATCGGGAAGACAAGAGCGCTTGAACTGTTGCTGAAAAAAACGACGGAAGAAAGTGGTAAGCCAACGCTTGATAGTTTTTTTATCGTACTGCCCCTCAAAAGTGAGACAAGCAATATAGAAAATCTTCTTCGGCGTATATCCCGAACGCAAGAAGTGATAGATAAAAAAGTCATGCAACTCATAAGGCCCTACAAGGTCTTCGGTCTTCTGCCGGATTGTACCATCTGCTTTGGCTGGAATAAGTTCAGGGCTAATGGGAGTATTTACAATGTCAAGTAAGATGTCGCGTATGTCAGCATCGTAGTTGTGAAGAGCTTCCCAATGCACGAGATGCCGTACGAGAGTTTTTGGAATACCTGCATTTATTCCATACATCGACATATGATCACCGTTATACGTGGCCCATCCAAGCGCAAGTTCCGAGAGGTCTCCCGTACCAACAACTATGGCATTCTCACGATTAGCTAAGTCCATGAGCAATTGAGTACGTTCACGTGCCTGACTGTTCTCGTAGGTGGCATCATGCACCTCTACATCGTGTCCTATATCCTTAAAATGCTGCATACAAGCATCTTTAATACTGATCTCGCGTGAGGTTATGCCCAAGTGGTACATTAATTTAAGAGCATTCTGGTAAGTGCGGTCGGTAGTTCCGAACCCCGGCATAGTCACACCAATAATGCCCGTACGTGGCAGTCTAAGCCGATCGAAAGTGCGCACCGATGCCAACAGAGCCAACGTAGAATCAAGCCCACCAGAGATACCTATCACCACCTTAGAGCAATGGATATGAGAAAGACGCTTGCTTAGTGCTGCCACCTGTATATTGAGTACCTCGTCACAATGAGCATCAAGCTGATCACCCTGTGGAACAAATGGAAGCGCAGCAAAACGACGGGTAAGCTCACCTTCACAATCGGTAATGGCTACTGTATGCACATGAGTTGCCTTAGGATAAAGGTCGGCCTGCGCGGTGGCAAAGGTAGTATTACCACGACGTTCCATACGCAACCTATCAAGATCTATTTCGGTACATACAAGCTGTGGATTAAAGCTGAAACGCTCTCCAGAAGCTATCATCGTACCGTTTTCTGCAATAAGAGCATTGCCCGCAAACACAAGGTCGGTGCTCGACTCGCCATAGCCACTACTACTGTATACATATCCCGCCATGCAACGTGCCGACTGTTGACAGATAAGTGAGCGCAGATAGTCGTGCTTGCCTGTCACCTCATCTGAAGCCGACAGGTTGAAGATAATCTCCGCTCCCTGTAACGCCAATGCTGAACTAGGAGGGGTCACACTCCACAAGTCCTCACATATCTCCACCCCGAACGCATAGCGACCCGTATGGAATATCTGATACGATCCAATATGCACCGACTGTCCGGCATAGCATATATTGTCCTCCATGCGCAAATTGTAACCAGTAGTA
Organism: Bacteroidaceae bacterium; assembly: GCA_017396545.1. GTDB lineage: Bacteria > Bacteroidota > Bacteroidia > Bacteroidales > Bacteroidaceae > UBA1189. The sequence goes on from JAFQLT010000039.1 coordinate 7,575, forward strand.
AACCATCGTCGTTCACTGAATTCCCCATAGTTCGGTATATAGCATTTAGGCACAATACCCAAGATACATCCTTGCTGTACAACGAGCGCACAATTATACAATGCACCACACACATAGATAGGTGCACCTAATATATAGATATTGTCGTATTCCCCAGTAGCCCGGAGAAATTGAGCTATAGCAGTTTCAGCCTCATGCAATAGGGTCTGCTGCGTCAATAGGTCACCACATGTGTATCCCGTGACACACAATTCTGGGAATACAGTCACCTCAGCACCCTGTTCGTGGGCTCGATGAGCCAAAGCGATGAGTTGTTCAACGTTATATGATGGGTCAGCTACGCTGACTAAGGGAACCGCAGCCCCTATTCTGACGAATCCGTGTTGCATAACATCTATTTTTATGCACAAAAATAGTGTAAGCCTAACGGAAAAGCAAATTTACTCCCAAATTTCTAAAGCAAAACTACTAAAACGTTATTCTGTAAATCGCTTGATAAGATTGTAAGCACTATATAGCCCCAGTTCACCAGCTTTGCTAAGGTCAGCCACACCACGAGCATTCTCGCCAAGGAAAATATAGGTGAGACCACGGTTGTAGTAGGCTTCAGCCAAATTAGGTTCAATAGCAATAGCATCGCTGTAACTCTGAATGGCCGCCCGATACTCTTTCAACTGGGACAACACATTACCCCTATTATAATAGGTATAGGCAAAGTCAGGAGCAAGGTCTGCAGCTTTGTTTAGATCTGCAAGAATGAGTTGATAATCACCGAATTGACCATCAACAACAAAGTCGGTAAACAAAGGAGATGCATGCTGGCTGTTGGCTTCCCCATCAACACGCTCTATTTCGACCTGCTTGTAACGCACTACAGCACGGGCATAATACGATAGCCACAAGCTACCATCGGCAATGATGCCTTGTGTGAAGTCGTTGATGGCAGCCTCGAAATCCTGCACCAAATAGAAGTCGATGCCACGTGCGAAGTAGCGGATGGCTTCTTCACTTTCAGTGGCAAGCCCCACTGTCTGTACGTCGATGTCCTTAAAGTGGAAAGCAATCTGCTTATCATCAAGCGATCGCTCCGATGCTGTAACAATCAACGATAGAGGGAGTTCTCCCATCTGGTTGATACTCTCCAGATAACGATGATAGTGGATGACACGTCCCACTTCGTCATCCTTCTTATAATAGGTAAGGACATAAAGGGGTTGCAAAGCTACATATACATTGCGATTCTGTACCTTTCCACGATAGACCGAAGAGAAGTTATTTCCCTCTGTCGTATTATCAGAAACCACCAACCGGTGATATTTTTTTATATTCTTGTCCGATTCCTTTCTGATGTTTTTATCTTCCTTTCTGGTGCTATCATTACCTTCGCCCTCTCCCGTACTATCTACCGACAAGCTACCCTGCTCTTCCATCTGTGCACGCAAGACCATGAGTTCATCCCGTTCGGCCTCCTCCCAATGTCCTTGTTTACGGTATACGTCGGCACGACATTGATAACCATAAAGAAACTTGGGATATTCTTCGAGCACACGGTCGAGATCAGCCTCAGCCCCTTCGAGATCACCCGTCTGCATCAACAACAAAGCGCGGTTAAAGATTGCTATTGTATTGTCCGGTTCACACTCTATCACCACATTAAAATCCTCAATAGCACGATTATCGTCACCTACCTGAGCACGCAACAAGCCTCGGTTGTAATGTCCAAGCACATTATAAGAATCAAGTTCAAGTGCTAGATCATAATCGTTCATGGCACCACGCAAATCCTGACGATAGTAACGTATAAGCGCACGATGGATGTAGTAGTTGCTTTTCGGATTGAGGTGAATAGCGTAAGTCAGCTCGGCTTCAGCTTCAACATAACGTTCCTGTTGCAAATAAACGAGTGCACGTATGGCATATACCTCAGGATCATATTTGTTTTTCTTGAGTGAAATCTCAAGATCTGACAATGCAGCCACTGTATCTCCCTGTTGTATGTGTATCTGAGCGCGCATGTTAAGTGCCAGTGTATAGCCGGGAACAATTCGCACAAGAGTGTCAAGCACTCCCATTGCCGCATCGTAATCCTTGAGATTAGCATAACATAGTGCAAGATTGTACCACATATCCTCTTCCTCAGGGGCATGGATCAAAGCGTTGCGATAGTCACCAACCGCCTCAACATACTTACCTTGATTTACACGAGCAAGTCCGCGCAATTGATAGCAATCCACCGCAAAAGGATTACGGCTGATAGCTTCGCTACAGTCAGCTTCGGTACCTATGTAATCATCAAGATAAAATTTGGCCAATCCACGAAAGAAATAGGGTTCATAAAGGTAAGGTTTGGCACTTACTACTTGATTGAAGTACTGAATAGAAAGTACATAATCACTAAAATAAAGTGCATTCCTCCCCACCCGCATCATGTGGTCAGTGTTCACTTGCCCCTTTGCTTCAGAGAGACAACAGAGGAACAATAGTATATACAGTGAACGCCTCAGAATCACTTTTTCGCCACCTTAACCTTGTAGTCGCAGCGTACCTTACCCGAAAGCAGGGCACTGAATTTCCCTTTGTTCATCTGACGGCGCAAAGAAGAGATTCGATCAGTAAACACTTTACCCTCGAGGTGGTCAAATTCATGCTGGACAACACGTGCCAAGAAACCTTCGACCCACTCATCGTGTTCCACAAAGTCTTCATCAACGTACTGTATGCGCACCTTTTCGGCACGAGGCACTTTTTCATGTATACCAGGTAGACTGAGGCATCCTTCATCCATCATAATCGTCTCACCACCATCCTCTACAATATAACCATTGATATAAACACGTTTAAAGTCGGCATACTCAGGATAATCTTCAACCAACGATCTTAAGTCTACAATAACCACACGGATAGCCAATCCAATCTGTGGAGCTGCGAGCCCTACGCCATCGGCGCACTCGTTTGTTTCAAACATATTCTGAATTAGTTCTTTCAATTCGGGGTAGCTGGAATCAATTTCCTCAGCCTCTTTTCTCAAGACAGGCTGCCCGTAGGTATAAATAGGTAATATCATTTAGAATAACGATTTAAGAGTTATGAATCAGATACTTATTCCGTCATGACAAGACAGTCATCCATACATAACCCAACATTTATAAATTACATTTCATTATAAAAACCTTTAACTCTACGGCTTTCCATATAGCTTTGCAATATGATAGTCGCGCTGATTTCATCCACAAGTTCCTTACGTTGGCGGTCCTTCTTCTTTAGTCCACCATCAAGCATAGCCTGATGAGCCAAAACCGAAGTAAAACGCTCGTCAACGTACTCTACAGAGATGTCGGGAAGCAACTTACGAAGGCGGTTCACGAAGGGTTCGATGCGTACCATGTTTTCTGAGGGTCTATTGTCCATCTGCTTGGGCAATCCTACCACAATGCGCTCTACAGGCTCACGCTTTACAAAGTCAAGGATGTAGTCTATCAACGTATGCGTAGGCACCGTAGCCAATCCATTTGCAATAATCTGAAGCACATCGGTCACTGCCAATCCAGTACGTTTTTTCCCATAGTCAATAGCAAGTATACGCGCCATAATACAAAAATCAAAATCAAGGGCGACCATACGGCCACCCTTATCATATCAATGAGTACAAGATTACTTATTCAGAAGAATCCATGAACCCTGAAAGTCTGCACGACTCGGATACCTCATTTTGAATGCCTCGCGAACCTTAGCAGCCTCCGACTTCGTTTCATACGAACCGATAATAACGCGAAACATATTTTTCTGTACATTCTTTACAATACCAGCTTCATACCCCTCGCCTACGAGATACTCTTTCAAAGCTTGTGCGTTGGTCTGCAACGAAAAACTTCCACAGACTACACTGTATGCCTTCAATGTTCCGTTAACAGCTACCACATCTACCTGTTCCTGACGAACAGGAGCTGACTCATAGTCTACTTCCACTCCCGAAGGAGCCACTTCAATGGGAGTTACCTGCATAGGAGCATTCACTTGCACCTGCATGGTTTCCTGAGCTTTAGCTTTCTCATAAGCTTGTTTGTAAGCACTTTCCTTCGACTTACATGAAGTAAATGCCAACAATGTAACCATCAATCCGAGCAATACACTTCTTTTCATATTCCAATATCTGTTGTTTAATTTGCCATCAATGTCCATAAAGTCTTCGCAAAGATAACGCTTTTTTCCGAGCCAACTAAGAATCTGCCTCAAAATGTTGCTAAAATATGTTACAAAAACATCAAACAACTAACGTTGTAGTTATTACTAGAATCTCTCGAAAGAGATTTTCCGAAAAAACATCCCTAAAACATAAGAGATTCGTGACAAAAGTACTATCTTTGCGGAAAACCTGAAGATAGACATATCATAAAGAAAGAATAATACCATAACAGTTACCAAAATGAACAACATTGCGACCCAACTGATGGCCATGCTCGATGCATCGCCCGTCAACTTCCTTGCCGCAGGCTATGTCGAGGAGCAGCTCCGTGCTGCAGGCTTCTCTCACCTCGATGCCGGTAAGCCTTTCCCCATGCTGGTTCCTGGCAAGGGCTATTTCGTAACCAAGAACAATTCTGCCGTTTTTGCCTTCCGTATGGGTACTGCCCATCCCGCCGAGGCAGGATTCAAGCTCATCTGCGCCCATAGCGACTCGCCCTGCTTCCGTGTGAAGCCTGCCGCTGAGATGTACACCGAGGGTGGCGTGGTGAAGCTCAACACCGAGGTCTACGGTGGCCCTATCCTCTATACGTGGTTCGACCGTCCCCTCTCGCTCGCCGGCCGTGTGCTCCTGCGCACCGCCAATCCCCTGAAGCCCGAGGTGCGCCGTCTCAAGATCGATCGTCCCCTACTCATCATACCCCACCTGGCCATCCACTTCAACCGTCAGGTAAACGAAGGCAACAAGCTCAGCAAGCAGGTCGACATGCTCCCCGTCATTGGCATCATCAACGATAAGCTTGAGGCCGACAATCTCCTGCTCAAGGTCATCGCCGAGGAACTAGGCGTATCCATGGCCGATATCCTTGATTTTGATCTCTCGATCTACGACACCCACAAGGCCGAGCTCGTGGGTTTGAACAACGAGTTCATCTCCTGTGGTCGTCTCGACGACCTGGCCATGGTACACGCAGGTCTCTATGCCCTCCTCCATAGCGAAGCCACCCCAATGACCCAGGTGCTCGGTGTTTTCGACAACGAGGAGACCGGTAGCGGCACCAAGCAGGGAGCCGCCTCACCCGTGCTGCGCAACCTCCTCGAGCGTGTGGTCACCAACGACGGATGCAGTGCCGACGGCCTCTACCGTGCCCTCGAGCACTCCTTCATGATATCGGCCGATATGGCCCACGCCCTGCACCCCAACTACCCCAGCAAGCACGATCCCACCAACCATCCCGTCATGGGAGGTGGCCCCGTCATCAAGATTAATGCCAACCAGAAGTACGTCACCGATGCCGAATCGGCCGCTGTCTTTGCCGAGATATGCCGCTTGGCCGAGGTGCCCTGCCAGTACTTCGTCAACCACTCCGACATGGCCGGAGGCTCCACGCTTGGCAATATCCTCACCTCGCAGCTTCCCATGCGTGGTGTCGACATGGGCAACCCCATGTGGGGCATGCACTCCGTGCGCGAGACCGCTTCCGTGGCCGATCAGGAGTACGTATGCAAGGCCTTCACTACCTTCTTTAACTTGAAGTAAAGGGAACCTGCAAAGAAAACTACAAAGTAACAAACCGCAATAGGATAGACTCTTGAAAGAGATCGGATTTGTCCTCCAATCCCCAGGGCAAGTCCGATTTTATAATAAAAACCATGTAACAGGGATCAGAACTAAGTAAATAGAAATGCAGTCTCATACATTTACAGCATCTATCCAAAGATGAAAATACAATTAAACAAATTTGCTTTTCCGTTCATCTTGTACTAAATTTGCCATCATGAAAATCGAAAAGCATGTACAAGAATTTATCTGCAAAAGAGGTTTAATGACCAAAGAAGCAGGTATATTAGTAGGTTTGAGTGGTGGTGCCGACTCAGTAGCCTTACTACGTATGCTAGTTCGGTTAGATTACCGTTGCTGGGCTGTTCACTGCAATTTTCATCTACGAGGCGAAGAGAGCGACCGCGATGAAAGATTTGTCATCGAACTATGCCGACAGATAGAAGTCCCCCTAAAAGTGGTACACTTCGACACCCAAAAGTATGCCTCTGAGCACAAGATCTCTATAGAAATGGCAGCAAGAGAACTACGTTACAAAGAATTTGAACGCATACGCAAGGAACAGAAACTGGATGTGATTGCCGTAGCCCATCACCGTGACGATGCTGTGGAAACATTGCTATTGAATCTCGTGCGAGGAACGGGCATCAACGGATTGACAGGAATGCGTGTAGCCAACGGACATGTAGTACGCCCGCTATTGTGCGTTAGCCGTGAAAAGTTAATAGAATATCTAGACTTTCTGAAACAAGCTTACGTCACGGACAGTACTAATCTTACGGACGTGTATGCGCGCAATAAGGTGCGCCTACATCTGCTGCCAATGATGGAACAGATAAATCCTGCAGCAAAGGACAATATACTACAGACAGCCATGCATTTATCCGAGGCTGCAGCAATATACAACAAGGCAGTGGCAGAAGAGAGCAAACGCATAACAAAACGCAACAGTTCGACTATCTCATTAGCTATCCCCGCTTTGCTTGACAGTGAATCCCCCCAAACCATATTATTCGAACTGCTGTACCCGTACGGATTTAATCCGGCACAAGTAAACGATGTGTTTCGCTCTCTGAAAGGAGAATCGGGACGTATGTTCCACTCCCAAGAATACACATTGCTGCATAATCGTGATCAACTGATTATACAACAGAGAGAGGTAGCTACAAAGAGTATAAGCCCCACCTATACCCTACCAAATGAAGGCACATTGGTGCTTCCTGACGGAAAAGTACTGACAGTAAGCCACATCGTCCCCAAAGAGGGCTGGCAGATACCGCGAGAATGCAATGTTATATGCATTGATGCAGCACAACTAACACAGCCGCTCACGGTGCGCCATCCGCAACAAGGCGACCGATTCAAACCTTTCGGCATGAAGGGGACAAAACTGCTAAGCGACTTTTACACAGACCTCAAGATGCCACGCACAGAGAAAGCACAAGAATGGCTCGTATGCCACGGCAATGACATTATATGGGCTGTCGGTAAGAGAGCAAGCGAATGGTGCAGAATCCAAGGAAAAGAAAAAGAAATCCTAAAAATCTGTTTGGAATAACATCCAAGGCTATGCGAAAAAAGAGCAATTAAGCACTGCAAAGAATCACATGCCAACAGGAATAGCCAAACATTTTCTTACTGGTAAAGGAATCGCTTGATACTTTTCTTTGGTGTTTTCTCAAACTCTTCACTATGTATTTGCACACTGGAAACCTGACAATAAGCCGGCAAATTCTTGTTCAGTTCAATACGATTGGCATCCATCTGTGCGGCCACATCCTGAACAGTCTTATCCTCCTTGAAGGCTGTATCGTAATCTGGATGGATGAGCGCCACAAGTTTGCCATCTCGATGCACGATAAGCGACTCTGAGACATAAGGAAGGCTGTTGAGCTGATCCTCTATCTCTTCAGGATAGATATTCTGCCCAGAAGGTCCGAGCAGCATGTTCTTTGAACGCCCCTTGATAAACACATTACCATCCTTATCCATCACGCCAAGGTCACCTGTATGATACCACCCATCAGCATCAATAGTCTCTGCAGTAGCCTCTTCGTTTTTATAATAACCGAGCATTACATTAGGTCCCTTGACTAGAATTTCACCTGCAACACGTTCAGGATCTTTGGAGTCAACACGAACGGTCATACCATAGGCAGCCTTACCACACGAACCGGGAACAAACTTCTTCCAGTCTTCATAGCATATGATCGGAGCACACTCCGTAGCACCGTAGCCTACAGTATAAGGGAACTTAAGCTGGTGGAGCAGTGTCTCAACCTCCTGATTGAATGCGGCACCGCCCACGATAACCTCATAGAAATTGCCACCGAACGAAGTTATCATCTTCTCTCTCACTGCTGTACGTATGGCTTCATTTACGATGGGCACCTTAAGAAGAAACTTGGTACCAGGCTTCTCAAGCTGGGGCAACACGTTCTTCTTGATAATTTTCTCTATAATGAGCGGCACAGCTACAATAACCGTAGGTTTGATCTCATTAAGTGCCTGGAAGATTATCTTCGGCGATGGAATCCTGGTAAGAAAATAAATATGCATACCTATGGTGAGTTCGTAAAGAAACTCAAATGCCATACCATACATATGAGCCATAGGAAGCATGGACACAATAGTGCTACCGGCCTTAAGGTTCAGTGCACGATCAGCAAATTCCATGTTATTGGCCACAGCACGATGAGGAATCATTACACCTTTGGAAAAGCCAGTGGAACCGCTCGTATAATTGATGATAGCCAAGTCATCAGGTTCATTGGCATGGTAGAAGTTTACCATATTCTTCTCGAAGCGATTAGGAAACTTCTTGCCGAAGAGTTCATTTAGATGCTCACGCGCATACACAAGTTTTTCGCTCCGGCTTATAAGCAAGTCGTAATCTTCCAACTGCACTACGCCCAGCACGTGAGGAATCTCCTCCTCATTGAGATTTTCCCAAATACTTTCACTTATAAAGGCTAACCTCGAGTCGCTGTGATTAATAATATTGTGTATATTATCGGCCTTAAACTCGTGCAGTATGGGTACAGGTACCGCACCATAGGTCAAGGCTGCCAAAAAAGCTACTCCCCAATTCGACGAGTTGCGCCCACAGAGCGAAATCTTATCACCCGGGACGAGCCCTACCTCATCAAACATGATATGCAATTTCTCTATACGGCGCGCCACATCTTTGTATTGCAGCGTGCATCCGCGATAATCGGTAAGCGCATCACGATCCCAATTTCTCTTTATACTGTCTTCTACACGTGAGATAATGTCTTTTGCCATAGATATTTCTTTTTATGGGGTTATAACGTCACAAAGATAGAGGTTATAAGCGAGAATGCCAAACAAAAGCACTATTTCCGCACTACATTCACACATCTGTGCAAAAGAAAAAAAACGGAAAGGCAGATTCCCTCACACTCAAGCATTCACTGTCAACCAAACGATATACCCGATATATGTCAACAAGAACACTGCCCCTTCGGCACGATCAAGCCTATAGCGTTTACCTGTAAATGCTGCCAGCCATAACATCACAACAGGCACCACTACCATCAGCATATCGATGGCAGATATGCTCTCTATTGAGAACGGGGAAATTGCAGCACTCGTGCCAACAATAAGCAAAATATTGAATACATTAGAACCGATAATATTACCCAAAGCCAATTGATTCTTCCTCTTCAAGGCGGCTACCACACAGGTAGCCAGTTCTGGAAGCGAAGTACCCACTGCCATCAATGTGATCGAAATGAATGCCTCGGAGACATGAAAACGCTCAGCTATGCTCACCGTATGGTCTACGAAGAGGCGTCCACCGAAGATAAGACCAGCCAGTCCGACAGCAATAAACAGTATCGCCTTTTTCATAGGCATAGGTTTAGCATTGCCAATTCCATCACCTTCTTCTCCACCCTTAGCCGAGCGAAACGAATCGACCATAAATACGGCGAACATCAGAAGCAAAAGCAAGGCATCCGCACGAGATATACCCCACGCACCATCAAAGAGGCCAAATCCATTGTACAATAGCACTATCAGCAACATTGACACCACGATAGCAAAAGGAATATCCTTATGAATATTGTTCCGAGTAAAACCTATAGGAGAAATCAGTGCCGTGACACCAAGTATAAGCAAAACATTACAGATGTTAGAACCGGTAACATTACCCAATGCCATATCACCATACCCTCCAACAGCAGAGATTACGCTCGACACAAGTTCGGGCATCGAGGTTCCAATGCCAACAATCGTCATACCAATAACAAACTCGCTGATACCATACCTCCGAGCTATACCCGAAGCGCCATCGACCAACCAATCTGAGCCCAGAAGTATCATCACCAATCCTACTACAATCCAAAGAACATCTGTAAACATAAATATTGTGATTTATGAATTTTCAAAGTTTATAATAAAGTACATTCAACGTATTTCCTTACCGAAGGGGAGCATGGCCAGCACAGCCAACTTGAAGTGCTGCAAGCCGAACGGAATACCCACCACAGTGATACAGAACAGCAGGCCAAGCATGGCATGAGCAAGCGCCATTTCAATACCGCCAAATACAATCCAGAGTATATTAAGGAAAAGCGACCAACAGCCCATCTGACCATTGCGGTCGACCACGTCGTGCCCAAAAGGCAAGAAAGAGAGGGACGCCATCTTAAACAACTGCAGCCCTACCGGGATACCGACAATCGTGCAACAATAGAGCACACCCAACAGAAGATACCCCAGCGACAAGAGAAGACCGCCAAAAACTATCCAAACGATATTTCCAAAGAACGACATAAGCACATTTCATTAAAAACGATACAAAGATACAACAAACCAAGAAATAATTTTCTTTTTTTTTTGGAAAAACCAATAAAACAGCGTACTTTTGCACCGCTTTAGAAAAAGCGCATAAGGTCGGTTCCGTAGCTCAGCTGGATAGAGCAACTGCCTTCTAAGCAGTAGGTCCCGCGTTCGAGTCGCGGCGGAATCACCATGAAGAGAAGAGAAACCCGCGGGTTTCTCTTCTCTCTTTTTTCTGTCATCTCACTCTCAGCACAGACTTTACGGTACCGGCTCCTTCGTAGCTAACGCTCGTAGGATATCCGCCAAAAATCTCCCCCCTCTCCGTTTGTGCCGAATAGTTATACGTCGCCCTGAAGTGCACGGTGTATGTGCCAGCTGTCGGAGGTGCTCCAAAGGACCACATGGGCGGACACTTCTGTTTGTGCGGAGCTATTTGCTCTACTACACTCTTCTTTACATCCTTGCCATCCGCATCTTTCAAGGTCCAGTAATAATCGGCCCTCGTGATATAGGTACCTGGATAGGTCACGGGGATAAATACGGTGACCGAATCATTGACTTTGCATTCCGACACCGACGGCACCTCATCCTGATTATCCAGCGTTATGGTCTTGGGGTCTTCCAACGTAAACACTAAGGTTTTCACATACTCGGGCGGATAGCTATAGATGGGTTCCGGAGCACACGACACCAATGCAAGCACGGCAACTGCCGTCAATGCAATCTTTATACATATATTACGCATAGGATCAGACAAGTTTTATAGGTTTACAAAAACTTCATCCATCGGTTTACGATTCTTCTCACTGGGTTCATTGACCGTAGGATAACCAATGGGAATGAGCACTACGGGTTCAAGGGGATCGGCGATGCCGAAGAGTTCGCGACAGAGCGTCACATCAAAGTTACACACCCAGCAGGTGCCCAACCCCTGCTCGGCAGCTGCAAGGCACAAATGCTCCACAGCGATGCTGATGTCAATGTCAGCATGATCCTTAGGCTCAGAGCGACGACGTTTCCACGACTCGTCATGATTAGAGCAGGCAATGATATACATAGGAGCTTCGTTAAACCAGTCACGGTGATAACATTGGCGTATCTTGGCGCAGTCTTCGGGTTTGGTCAGCACATAAAACTTCCAGGGCTGGAGGTTCACAGCTGATGGAGCCAGACGAGTGCACTCCATTACATAGTGCAACTTCTCGGGTTCGACGGCACGCTGCTCATAGGCGCGTACCGAATAGCGGGCTTTTGACAATTCGAGGAAATTCATATTGCGATTTATGATTTTTGATTTATGATTCATGTATGGCCCGGAGGCAATTTTCAACTTTCAATTTTCAATTTTCTATTTTCAATTTTTAATTTACTCATCTGAGTAGTCGAGCATAATCTTGCGGTATTCGTTGAATATCTTTGAGCGCGACACGAAGCCAAGGTAGCGGCCATCCTCGTCTTCTACGGGGAGGTTCCACGCCCGGGTGTCGTCAAACTTGCGCATCACCACATCCATGGCATCGTTCACCGAGATGCGGGCCACGGGTTCGCGCATAAACTTGTCCACCGTATAGCGACGATACAGTTCGCTGCGGAACATGTAATGGCGTACATCATCGAGCTGTACGATACCCACTAAACGATTATCCTTATTGAGCACAGGGAAGAGATTGCGATGACTCTCCGAGATGACCGTGGTGAAACGTCCCAGTTCCATATCGGCCGTAGTGGACTTAAAGTCCTTCTCGATGACATGTTCGGTGCGCATGAGGGTAAGGATAGACTGGTCTTTATGGTGAGTCAGCAGCTCCCCTTTCTTGGCCAGACGCATGGAATAGATGCTGTGTGTCTGGAACACGCGGATAGTCAGGTACGAAAATGCCGACGTTATCATCAGCGGAAGGAAAAGGTCGTATCCACCCGTAAGCTCGGCAATGAGGAAGATTCCTGTCAGCGGTGCATGCATCACACCGCTCATGAGCCCAGCCATACCGAAGAGGGCGAAGTTGTTCTCGGGGAGATACACATTCACTCCCATGGTGTTGAAGAAGTGCGAGAACACGAATCCCGCAATACATCCCAAGAAAAGGCTGGGCGCAAAGATTCCTCCACACCCGCCACCGGCATTGGTTGCCGTAGTGGCAAACACCTTGAACAGCACCACGAGCACCAAGTACACGAGTAGCATGCGCGAGTGCCCGTAGAAGAAGGAGTTGTCCATGGCAGCCCCCCACTCTACCGTGTTGCTGCCATTGAGCAGCAGTTCGATGGTCTCATAACCCTCACCATAAAGCGAAGGAAAGAGGAAAATGAGCAAGCTGAGCGCAATGCCGCCGATGACAAACTTCACATAGGGATTCTTGTAACGGCGGAAGAAGTCTTCCAACTTGTTCATCGTCTCAGAGAAGTAGAGCGATACGAAACCACAGACAATACCCAGAAGTATCACATAGGGAATGCGCTGCATGGTAAACGAGTTGGCCATGGTGAAATGGAACATCGAGTCTGTTCCCGTAGCAATATAAGATACCGTAGCCGCCGTAACGCTCGAGATGAGGAGTGGCATGAGTGACGACATCGTGAGATCGATGAGCAGCACCTCGATTGTAAACACCAGTCCCGCAATGGGTGCCTTGAAGATACCTGCCACCGCACCTGCGGCACCGCATCCCACAAGCAACATCATCGTGCGTCCGTCCACCCTGAACAGTTTGCCCAGGTTGGAACCGATGGCCGACCCCGTCAGCACAATAGGCGCCTCAGCTCCCACCGAGCCTCCGAAACCGATGGTGATGGAGCTGGCGATGACCGATGAGTACATGTTATGGGGCCGTATGCGGGCCTGCTTGCGCGAGATGGCATAGAGTATCTTCGTCACTCCATGCCCAATGTCATCACGCACAATGTAGCGGATAAACAAACCTGCGATAAAGATACCCACTACCGGATAAAGCAAATAGAGGTAGTTGGCCTCATCGGCATTGAAGTTCTCCGTAAGGAAATGCTGTATAAAGTGAATCAGAGTCTTCAACGTGAGTGCCGCAAAAGCCGAACAAAGGCCTACGAGCACCGCAAGCACAAGCGTAAAGGTCTTGGCACTGATATGCTGCTCGCGCCACTGGGTGAAGCGGACAAACCAAGAAACATTCCGAGACTGCGTATAATCCATAAACAATAAGAAGAATCAAAGATGCAAATGTAAAGCAAATAATCCTTATGACCAAACTTTGCGCCGCATTTAATGTCACCCGGCTATACGCTGTTTATACTTTGCCATAACTGATGATTTTGGGAGCAAACTTACCTCATGTATCTTAAAAAACAAACAAAATGGCCTAAAATCGGCAAATTAGTGTGATTTCATTCGGTAAAATATGGCCAATCCGTTCGGTAAGTTGAGGCTATTTCATTCGGTAAGTTGTAAAAGCAATCCCAGTCAAAGATCGGGGCATGAGGATACGGATTATTAGCGGTTCTACTGAGTCTCTTTTTTTACCTCAGATTGAACAGATGACACGGATGTGGCAACAATTTAGGCAAAAGTTTAGGCAAAAGTTACGCGCGTAACTCCCATGGGAATCAGCGCGTAACATGGTAAATTAGGCAAAGCGGCAATGTGTCATTAACGAGGACGAGAACGATGACGAAAACCGCCATTCGGATATACACCCATCGCGGAGCTTAGTCTTCGTTTTTCGTAAAAGCAGCAAGTAGCAGCTCTTCTAATCCCGCGTTGCCGTATTAGTTGTTTATCATCGCCCGAAGTTCCCCTTCGTAGGGCGGAAGCAGCCGCTGACGCGAGGCACACGCTCCATCTCGCCGTGCGCCACATAGTCGTTGAGCTTCTGGTACGAGGTGCTGGTGGCATAGTGGCTGATGCGGGCAAACTCGCGGATGCTGATGTCGTCGTGCGTCTCGAAGTGTTCGTACAGTGCATCGGCCAGCTCGGGGGCCGCGAGAGGCTGGCGCACCTTACCCTCTACCTGAAACTTCACATCGGCCAGGCGGTCGAGCAGGTGCTTGTCGGCACGGAAGCGGATGCCACTAATCTTTACGTCCTTGCCCGTAGGAGGCGTAGAGTCGGTGTGACTGCTCAACTCCATGGTGAGCGAACCCAAGCCGTCGAGCTGCACACGGTGGCCGTGGCTCAGGGCATCGATAATCTGTGTTCGCAGCACGTCCCATACGAGCTTCACGTCCGATGGAGTGGCCGTGGTGGCATTGTTGGCGCTGATGGCCATCTGCTCAATGTCAACCTTCTGCGGGAAGGCTACCGACACGCCCGTGCACCACGACTCCTCCCCATCGGGGCCCGATACTTTATGACGCCGACTCAGTGAACAACGTACTACAGGAGTATAGCCATCGCGATAATGCTGCACATGCTTTGATTTCTTTACTTTCATGGTGGTAATTTTTAGGTTTTGAGTTTATCAGTTTTTGAGTTTATAAATGTTACATTTATGACCACTTGCTTGCTCGGCATTGATTAAGCAAGCTGATCATTGCTCTCGCTACGCTGCGCGGTTGTAGGCTCTTGAATTTCTCCTTGTCCTACATGTTTTCTACCTGCAGACAGAATGTTTTCTACTTGCAGGCAGAATAGTTTCTATTTGCAGGTAGAAACATTTATACTTGCAAGTAGAAACATTTTTCTCTTTGCCCAACAAAGATAATCTATTGTTCCGTTTTTTGCAAACGAGCTACCTATTTTATTTGCAAGTACACTGGCATTCAGGGTATTGACATTGTTTATTTGAGGTTGTATCTTTGCGGTAGAAATAAGGTTTAACAACCTTTCAAGTTCTTCTTCGAAGATCTTGGAATATCCCTTAAAGAGAGACAGTGCCTTTTAGAATGTATTTACTAACTCTTAAACCTATTATAACATGACACAAACAAACTTAGAAACTCAAGAACTTATAAACTTACAAACTATGGAAAACAACCTACAAACTCAAGAACTTAAAAACTCAAAAACTCAAAAACTCAAACGTCGTACATCGACGTGCTCCGTGAGACCCAGCAGGAGGAGTTCCCTCTGCTCAGTGAAGTCACCCAAGGGGTCTTAGAAGACCCTCTTACCTTGATGAACTCCATCTACGATGAGGATGGCGTGGTAGTGCCCTGCCCCCTACCCGATGCTATGTGGAAGTCTCTGCCCCAGATGATGAGCGAGACCTTATCGCTGTATGACGATGCAGATATAAGAACCATGCTCCTGATGGCTATGATGCCCACACTCGGCTCGGCCATGAGCAATGTGCGTGTGCGCCACGGCCAGCGGCTCTACTCACTCGGCATGATGAACATCTGTGTAGGCCCCTCGGCCTCGGGCAAGGGATGCGTAGGCGAAGTGGCGAGCCTCATCGACGACATCAACCGAATTATCTGCGAGGAGAGTGCACAGGCCATGGCCGACCACCGCAAGCGCCACAAGCGCTACACACGACTCAACAGTCAGCTCACCTTTGCCGCCAAGGGCGACGTGTCGCAACTCGTGGATGTGAACGACATTGCCGGGGAGGTGGACGAGCCCCAAGCACCCCTGCGCCGTATGCACAAGCTCCCTGCCAAGACCACGGCGGCCAACTACTACCGCCTGCTCTATGCCAATGGAGACAACGTATCGTTTCTGTACATCCCCGAGATAGCCGAGATGGTTGCCGCCAACAAAGGCTCGTTCGGCGACTTCATGTACATCCTGCTGGCCGCGCAGAATGAGGAGCAGCTCCACACGGGGCGCAAGACTGATGATGAGGACTACCTCATCGAGCACACCCGCTTGGCCTTGGTGGCTACGGGCACCATGTCGTCGGTGCGTGAGTTTATCCCCAATCTCGAGGATGGTCTCTCTACCCGTTTCCTCTACCACTGCTTGCCTGCCAAGGACACGGTGCGGGGCGAGATGGACGAGGCTACGGCCGAGGCATTCATCGATGTGTATGGCCATCACCGCGGTGTGCTCACAGATATATGGAAGGAGCTTCGTCCGTTTGAGGGCAAGGCCGAGGACGAGCTGCCGCGCCTGATCATCACGGACGAGCAGCGCGAGTATATCGACGAGTATTACCGCCAGCTGGTATCGTTCGTGGCCTTGGCCCTGCCCGACAGGGATTTGCGTGCACCCATCCTGCGCTCGCGCCTCAATCTCTACCGTATGCTGATGATCATTGCCGTGCTGCGCCGCTATGAGGAGCTGGGCACAGTGGAGGGCATGTTCGGGGAGAAGCGCTTCACCGTGTCGGTGACAGACCTGAAGTGGGGCCTCGCGTACATCTTCTATAGCATGATGCAGACCTCCACCATCTACAGCCGCCTGCGCCGTGAAGAACGTGAAGAGCCCAAGCACACCTATAACATCAGTGCCTTGGCCTTCGTACAGCTGCTTCCCCATCAGTTCACTACCGCCGTGGCTACCAAGCAAGGCGAGGAGATGGGCATCAAGGAGCGTGCCGTGCGACACCACCTGCGCACACTCTGCCTCAAGGGCTACATCGAGCGTCTCCGCCAAGGGGTATACCGCAAGGTGACACGATGCATAAACAGCAAAAATAGGCAAGCCGCATAGGTTTGCCTATTTTCATATCTTACACGCAGAGAATCACGGGAGTTATGCGCACAACTTTTGCCTAAATTGTTGCCTAAACTTATTCCTGATCTTCTTGCTGCATCGATTATTTAAGTCTACAGATTGCCCGAAAACATACGTTTTTTTTAGTATCCTGTTTGTGTTTTCATCGTTAATCTGTGATATTATTTGCATATTTGGAAAGAAAGTTGTTCCTTTGTGCAAAACTCATCATCCACAAATGAAGAGTACGGAACAAAGGTACATGCCCATTCCTAATATATAAACACATTAAAAAGAGATATCATGACAAAGAGCTTCGTAACCATTGCCGACCTGAGCAAAGAGAAAATCATGAGCCTGCTCGAAGCAGCGGCCCGATTTGAAGCAAACCCCAATCGCAAGACCCTGGACGGTAGAGTTATCGCCACCCTATTCTTCGAACCCTCCACCCGCACACGCCTCAGCTTTGAGACGGCGGTGAACCGCCTCGGCGGACGTGTCATAGGTTTCAGCGATGCCGCCACATCGAGTTCGTCGAAAGGCGAGAGTCTGAAAGACACCATCATGATGGTGAGCAACTACGCCGACCTCATCGTGATGCGCCACCACCTCGAGGGTGCAGCACGCTATGCGAGCGAGGTATCGCCCGTACCCATCATCAATGCTGGCGACGGTGCCAACCAGCACCCCTCGCAGACGATGCTCGACCTCTACTCCATATACAAGACACAGGGCACACTGGAGAACCTCAACATATACCTCGTAGGCGACCTCAAGTACGGCCGTACGGTGCACTCGCTGCTCATGGCCATGCGCCACTTCGACCCGCAGTTCCACTTCATCGCACCGAACGAGCTGGCCATGCCCAACGAATATAAGATTTACTGCAAGGAGCACGGTATCAAGTATGTGGAGCATACCGACTTCACCGAAGAGACCATCGCCGATGCCGACATCCTCTATATGACCCGCGTACAGCGCGAGCGCTTCACCGATCTTATGGAATATGAGCGGGTGAAGGATGTATATATCCTCAAGGCCGACATGCTCGAGGGGACACGCGACAACCTGCGCATACTGCATCCACTGCCTCGCGTCAACGAGATCGCCTACGATGTAGATGAAAGCCCCAAGGCCTACTACTTCCAACAGGCCAAGAACGGACTTTATGTGCGCGAAGCGCTCATCTGCGACTGCTTAGGCATGGAGATTTAATGGACAAGTGACAATTAAAAAAAGAGAAGTCATGAATAGCAATAAGACCAAACTGCTCGTAGCCGCCCTCGAGAACGGCACAGTAATAGACCATATTCCCTCAGAACTCGTATTCACCATCGCCTCACTGCTCGAATTGGAGAAATTGGAGTCAAGCGTCACCATCGGATACAACCTCACCAGCCAAAAGATTGGCAAGAAGGGAGTCATCAAGGTAGCCGACAAGTTCTTCTCCGATGAGGAGATAAGCCGTCTCTCGGTAGTAGCACCCAACGTGGTGCTCAGCATCATACGCGACTTTGGCGTGGTGGAAAAGAAGAAGGTGACCACTCCCGACGAACTGCACGGCATCGTACGCTGCAGCAATCCCAAGTGCATCACCAACAACGAGCCCATGTCTACCTATTTTCACGTAGTCGATAAGCAAGAGGGTGTGTTAAAGTGCCACTATTGCGAGAAGGAGCAGAACAAAAGCGAAGTGAAACTTGTATAAAAGGAATGAAAGTAAACTGGAAACCCGGCACGATGATATACCCATTGCCCGCCGTGATGGTATCGTGCGGTGCGTGCGAAGAGGAGTATAACATCATCACCATCTCGTGGACTGGTACCATCTGCACCAATCCGCCCATGTGCTACATTTCGGTACGTCCCGAGCGCCACTCGGCAGATATCATCAAGCGCAACATGGAGTTTGTCATCAACCTCACCGATGCCTCCACGGCTTATGCTACCGACTGGTGCGGTGTGCGTTCAGGACGCGACTACAACAAGTTCGAAGAGATGGGGCTCACTCCCGGCAAGGCAGCCATCGTGCAGGCTCCCACCATTGAGGAAGCTCCCTTGAGCATAGAGTGTCGCATAAAGGAAATCATACCTCTCGGCACACATGAAATGTACATTGCCGAGGTGGTGAACGTGATTGCCGATGACCGCTATATAGACCCTGCGACCGGAAAGTTTGAACTTGCCGATAGCGACCCCTTGGTATACCTCCACGGTGGATACTACCATCTGGGCGAGAAGATTGGCAAGTTCGGATGGTCGGTCGAGAAGAAAAAGAACACCCAAAGATAGGTATACAAAAAAATTTCCTACACCAATGACACGCCGGGCAATCCTCCTGTTCACCTTATGCCTCTGCCATGTTTCCATTTTTGCTTGGCAGAATAATCCCACACCCATCAACTATGGTGTGAAAGGAGGGTTCAGCAGCACCATCTACGAAGTGCGCAAACTTGCAGTAGCAGGCATGCCCATCAACAGCTACATGGCAAAGTCCGAGATCAGTTCTTTCTATACCGCCTTTGTCCGGGTCAACATCAAGCGCCATTACCTACAGACCGAATTCAGTTACAACATCAGCAACTATTCCATCGACTTCAGTAGCAGTCAATGGAATTCCTCGGCACTGCATCAAGACCAGTCAGTCATCAGCACCAAGATTGTCGGCTTCGAGATACCACTATACTACGGTTATCACATCCTCAAAGAAGGGCCTTACGGCATGTCGCTCTACATCGGTCCAAAAGCGAAGTTTGTATTTACCGACTACAGCAACCATACGTTCGAAAACTTCCCTTATATTCATATAGAAGAAAGCATCTACCCCATCAACTTCAGTCTCATGGCCGGTCTTGGCATCAATATATCACGCGTGTTCTTCGACTTCTCGTTCGAGTACGGTCTGCACAACATTTCCAATGGCTTCACGACTATCGACATCGAAAACAATCAGAGCACACAGAATCTCATATTCGACCGTCGCAAGAATGTACTGAGCTTCTCCATAGGCTTTATCTTCTGAGTAAAAGTAAGCAACCAATTATAGCCAGCCATCAGCAGATTTCGACAAACTACTTAGAATAGAAGAAAATCAGGTATGCCTATTAAAGAAAACGGGTAGACCCAGTAAAATTATCGGGTTTACCCAATTTCTGTAATGGGTAGGCCCAATTTTCAGGGTGTGACTTACGGGATGTTGTTTTCGTTGGTTCGGCAAGTTTTTATCGCACCTGCGATAAACAGCGGAGATAGGTTACAGAAAAGACGGACAGCTCTGATAGATTTGACAGAGCCGTCCGCTTGAGAAATTGCCTTCGTCTGATTTTTCTATCAGAGGGCCTTGATTTTCTGCTTAACTGAAGAATAGGGCGATACCCTTGTCGATACCGCTGAAGCCCATGAAGGCAAGAGCCAGGAGGCCTGCGGTAACGAGGGCGATAGACATACCCTCAACACCTTTGGGTACACGCACGAGGCTGAGCTGCTCGCGGAGGCCGGCAAACACGATGAGTGCCAAAGCGAAGCCGAGAGCGGTAGCCAAAGCGTAGATAATACCAGTAAGGAGGTTGGGCTCAAGACCCTGGCCATTGTATGTGCCGTTGGCCACGAGGATAGCTACACCAAGGATGCAGCAGTTGGTGGTAATCAAGGGCAGGAACACGCCAAGTGCCTGGTAGAGCGAGGGAGAGAGCTTCTTGAGCACAATCTCGACCATCTGCACGAGGGCGGCAATCACCAGAATGA